>JAJXXI010000440.1 GCA_021781185.1 bacterium | reverse complement strand
CCGGAACCGCCGCCCCTTGCGGACGATGTCCTGGCCGCCACACGCCGGACACCCAATCCAGTCCGGCTTCACCGAAAGCACAAACCAGATGCAGCCATCCTGATAGATCGTCTCCTGATAATTAAGTGGCCTTCTTCGAAGTCTAAAATGAGTTGCGCTTGCGTGTCGTCAATTTGAATAACCTCGGTTGCCATAATTCAGTAGCTGTTAATCCATCATTCACTTCGGCATTTCCAATTTCACCTTGTCCGCCACTTGCGCCACGTCTTTGTCGCCGCGGCCGGAGAGGTTCACGATGAGGAGCGCATTCTTACTCATCTTGGGCGCGCGCACCATGCACTCGGCGACGGCGTGCGCGCTTTCGAGCGCGGGGATGATGCCTTCGAGCCGCGCGAGTTTCATAAACGCTTCGAGCGCCTGGTCGTCGGTGGCGTAGGTGTATTCGGCGCGGCGGGCGTCGCGCAACCACGCGTGTTCCGGTCCGACGGCGGCGTAATCGAGTCCGGCGCTGACGCTGTGGGTGGATTGGATCTGGCCGAATTCATCCTGCAAAATGTAGCTGCGCGTGCCTTGCAACACGCCCAGCGAGCCGCCTTGAAACCGCGCCGCATGCTGCTCGGGTTTGATGCCGAGTCCGCCGGCTTCGACGCCGACGAGTTTTACGGACTTGTCATCGAGGAACGGATAAAAAAGTCCGATGGCGTTCGAGCCGCCGCCGACGCAGGCGATGAGCATGTCCGGCAAGCGCTTTTCCTTTTCCAAAATCTGCGCGCGCGCCTCGTCGCCGATGATGCGCTGAAAATTCCGCACCATCACGGGATACGGATGCGCGCCGTAAGCCGTGCCGAGGATGTAATGCGTGCTGCGGAGGTTCGTCACCCAGTCGCGCATGGCTTCGTTGACGGCTTCCTTCAAGGTCTTCTGGCCCGCATGCACCGGCACGACTTCCGCGCCGAGCATCTTCATGCGGTAAACATTCAGTTCCTGCCGCTGGCAATCCACCGCGCCCATGTAGATGACGCATTTCATCCCGAACATCGCCGCGACGGTGGCGGAGGCGACGCCGTGTTGCCCCGCGCCGGTCTCGGCGATGATACGGGTCTTGCCCATGCGCTTGGCGAGGAGAATCTGGCCCATCGCGTTGTTGATCTTGTGCGCGCCGGTGTGGTTCAGGTCCTCGCGCTTGAGATAAATTTTCGCGCCGCCGAGTTCCTTGGTGAGCCGTTCGGCGAAATACAGCGGCGACGGGCGGCCGACGAATTCCTTGAGGTAATAGGACAGTTCGCGCTGAAATTCCGGGTCGTGCTGGGCGCGGAAATACTCTTCCTCCAATTCCTGCAACGGATGCATCAGCGTTTCGGGCACGTAACGTCCGCCGTAGGGGCCAAAATGGCCGGTGACGTCGGGTAAAGTGGTTTCGGCAACTGCGCTCATGCTTGCATTTTCATGCAAAGGAGCGAACCGCGCAAAGGAATTGTTATCCGTTGCGCCGCAGAAATGCCGGAGCGAAAATCAGAACCGTTTGGTGAACGTAAGACTGAAGGTATGTCCCTCGGCGCGGTTTTCCGCCAAGAATTCGTTCAGGTAACGAAAGGAAACGAACAGCATGGGCTTCGGAAACGCCACACTGATTTCCGGGCCGACGGCGGCCACGCGGTCGTGCGGCCGGGCATACATGGCGTTGCCGCTGTCGCCGGTGACCTTCTGCTGGTAATAACCCACCACACCGAGATCAAATACTTTCTCCAGCGTCTTGCTCACGCCCCATTCCAGCGTAAGGACATTGCCCGTGGTCGTGTGTGTGTTGCGCTGCTCGGTATTAATTTCGTAGCGGCACAGCGCAGAGACGGCCCAAGTCTTGGCGTCGTCTGCATACCACGTTGACCCGGCGGTGAGCATGGGCGTCCAATACCCCAGCCCGGCGCGCGTCGTGGGCGGCAGCCCGGAATCGCCGGTCGGCATCCACAAACCAAGGCTAGTGGAAAAATCGAACCGTCGGAGATGCCACGACAGGGTGGATTCGGCGAACAAATCACCAATGCCAAATGACCCCCCAACATAACCGCCAGCACGCACGTTTTGGTAAACCAACGGCAAAAGCGCATCCACCCCGACGCAGGCTCCCAGCAGTTTGGCATCGGAAATCCAGATCACACGGGGAACGTTCGCGTAGGTGAAAGCCTCAAAATTCGGCGGGCCGGACCGGTGGCCATTCTCGTCGTTCAGCCTCGTGGCATAATAAGCCACGTTGTAGTCGCGCACATACCAACCGGGCGGCGGCAGGGTGGCGGCCTTGATGCCTTCCACCCCCGGCACATAATGTGCGCTGGGCTGGGCCTGAACGGAAGTGGCCAAGCTGACGAGACCAAGACCCAGAATTAAGCGAATGAAGTTGTTTTTCATGGGTTGATGAGTTCGTTTTCAGACGTCCTGAACTTTTCCGTGCAGATAACTTTCAAACGAACTCAAGTCGAGCAGGCCGTGGCCGGAGAGATTGAACAGCAACACGCGCTTCTTGCCTTCCTCGCGGGCCTGGATGGCTTCGTCCACCACGGCGGCGATGGCGTGTGACGATTCCGGCGCGGGCACGATGCCTTCCTTGCGGGCAAACAGGATTGCCGCCTCGAACACCTTTGTCTGGTGATACGCCTTGGCTTCCATGAGCCCGAGTTTCAATGCGTGGCTGACCATCGGCGACATGCCGTGATAGCGCAATCCGCCCGAATGGATGCTAGGGGGCATGAACTTGTGGCCGAGCGTGAACATCTTCAGCAGCGGCGTGGTTTCCGCCGTGTCGCCGAAATCATAGCGCAGTTCGCCCTCCGTCAACGTCGGGCAGGCTGAAGGCTCGACGCCGACGATGCGATATTTTTTCCCGTCGCGGATTTTTTGACGCATGAACGGGAAGGCCAGCCCGGCGAAATTGCTGCCGCCGCCGCAACAGCCGACAATCACGTCCGGTTCCTCGCCGGCTTTTTCCAGCTGCTTGATGGTTTCCTCGCCGATGACGGTCTGGTGATGGCAGACGTGATTCAGCACGCTGCCAAGCGAATATTTGGTGCCCGGCGTTTTAACGGTGTCCTCGATGGCCTCGCTGATGGCGATCCCGAGGCTGCCGGAACATTGCGGATCTTCCGCAAGCAGCTTGCGGCCGTATTCGGTCAAGTTGCTCGGACTCGCATGAACGGTCGCGCCCCAGGTGTGCATCAGCATCCGGCGATACGGCTTCTGGTCGTAGCTGACCTTCACCATATAGACATTGCATTCCAACCCGATCAGGCTGCACGCGAACGCCAGCGACGCGCCCCACTGGCCCGCACCGGTTTCCGTGGCGAGCCGCCTGGTGCCGGCGACCTTGTTGTAATACGCCTGCGGCACGGAGGTGTTGACTTTGTGGCTGCCGGCGGGGCTGGCACCCTCGTATTTGTAATAGATGTGTGCCGGCGTGTTGAGAGCCTTTTCCAGCCGCACAGCGCGCAGCAAGGGCGTGGGCCGCCACAGCGCATAGATCTCGCGGACCGGGTCAGGAATTTCGATGAACTTTTCGGTGCTGATTTCCTGCTCGATGAGATTGCGCGGGAAAATGGCCTCCAATGCGTCCGGCGGCATGGGCTCCTTCGTGCCCGGATGCAGTGGCGGCGGCAGCGGCTCGGGAAAATCGGCGTTGAGGTTATACCAGGCGGACGGAATGTCGGCCTGCTCCAGATCGAAGCGGGTTTTCTGGCTCATATAAAAAGTGGATTGCCCCCACATCTTCATCGCTGTCGCAATCTCTAACCAGCCTTGTCCTGCCAAAGAGCAAGCAAATCTTGGCTTCGGATGGCGTGGACATGACTTCAAAACATTTTTTCGGCAGCAGCAAGATGAACTGTTTTACGTGCGGCGGCACTCGCCCGGTTCCTGCCTCAAAGCCAAAGAGCCCGCATCGCTTCCGTCAGATTGTCACACGTGACTATCCGCGGATGGTGCGGGTAATGAAACACGGCCAGGATGTTCATGCCGATGTCCTTGTCCGGATCGGGAATCACGCGCACGACAAGCCCCACGCCGGCCTGGTCCGTCATGTCCATCAAGCGGCCAATCTCCGGCGCGCAGTCCAGATCAATGGATTCCACCTGGCTCAAATCCACCAGCAGGCGGAAACCCGGCGACAGCCCGGCGAGCAGGACCCTGACGTCTTCGTGCCCGCGCTGGAGTTCCTCAGGCGAAACCCGGCTGGCGTAAGTCAGACAAAGCAATTGTTTGGCCTGGTTCGAGGTGGCAAGAAACATGAGGCAAATTATCCTTTTGCGGGACGGACTGCAAACCGGCGGGATCAACCCGCCTTCACCGCCGCGACCAGCGCGTTGAGCGAGGCTTTCGCGTCGCCGAACAACATGCGGGTGTTGTCCTTGTAAAACAGATGGTTCTCAATGCCGGCAAAACCGGCGGCCATGGAGCGCTTCATCACGATGACGGTTTTGCTGCGATCGGCCTCGATAATCGGCATGCCGTAAATCGGGCTGGATTTTTCCTCGCGCGCGGCGGGGTTCACCACGTCGTTGGCACCGATGACAAGACAGACGTCCACGCGGTCCATGGAGGGATTGATCTGCTCCATTTCGATGAGCTGGTCGTAGGAAACATTCGCCTCGGCGAGCAGCACGTTCATGTGCCCCGGCATGCGGCCGGCAACCGGATGAATGGCAAACTGCACTTCCACGCCGCGTTCGCCCAGTTCATCGGAAAGTTCACGCACCTGATGCTGCGCCTGCGCCACCGCCATGCCGTAGCCGGGAACAATCACCACCCGCTGCGCATAGGCCAGGAGCAGCGCGACTTCATCGGCCTGGATGGGTTTGACCGTCCCGGCAATTCCCGCCGCGTCCGCTTTGGCTCCGCCGCTGTGCGAGCCGAACGCCCCAAACAGCACGTTGGTGACGGGACGGTTCATCGCCTTGCACATGAGCAGCGTGAGCAGCGTGCCAGAGGACCCAACGAGCGTGCCCGCCACGACCATCGCGAGATTGTTGATGGCAAAGCCGTCCGCCGCGACTGCGAGGCCGGTGAAAGAGTTGAGCAGGGAGATGACGACCGGCATGTCCGCGCCGCCAATCGGCAGGACCATCGCCACGCCAAAGAACAGCGCGAGGGCGAACAGGATGAGGAACGCGGTGGTCATATGGCCGCCGGAGGAATTCACCGTCAGCCAGACGCACAGGCAAAGGATGACGAGCAGGATAAGGCCGTTCAGAACGTTCTGGCCGGGAAACGTGTGCGGTTTCTCGAATTTCCCCTCCAGTTTCAAATACGCGATGATGCTGCCGGAAAAGGAAAGCGAGCCGATCAACGTGGCGAACAACATCGCGCCGGCGATGAAGGCGGTGGTTTCCTGAATCACGGGAAGAGTGATCCCGGCGACTTCC
>JAJXXI010000248.1 GCA_021781185.1 bacterium | reverse complement strand
GGGGAATCTGCGGGCGGGCGGCCAGCCGTTGAAACTGCTGTTCCAGCCAGGCGACGTTCCGGCAGGCAAAATCCCGCGCGGCCGAAACGTTTCCGCGTTGCGGAATGGTGACCCGCACGATGCCGTCCTCCCGCAGGCGGAGCAGGTAACGGCGGGCGCGCGGATGATGCACCATCAACAACGGCACGGATCGCGCGCCGATTTGCAGGGTGTTGACTTGCAGCTCCGGCAGGGGCTTCTCGTCCCGGCGTTTCAATTTAAAGAACCGATCCAGCATCATGGGCTTTCAGAATCACCGGAGCCGAAATGAAGAGGCGTTGCGTTCGTTTAATGCGAATCTCGTCATCGCGGCAGCCACACGTTTGAACTGACCGGCATCGCTCCGTGGTCGGGACGCGACCTGATTCCGTTCAGTGGCCGGTGAAGTTTTCACCGAGCCCGGCGGAATGTAAAGAAACGGTTGCGTCAGCCGGCGGTGAGGGCGGCGCGGGCGTCGTCGGCCATCCCGGTTTTTTCGAGAAAATATTCGTAGCCACCAGCGTAGGGAACCACCTGGCCGGCATTGACGTGCAACACCTTGGTGGCAAGGCGACGGATGAAGTGCACGTCGTGGGAGATGAACACCAACGTGCCTTCGTAGCGTTCGAGCGCCAGCGTGAGGGATTCCACGGTGTGAATGTCAAGGTGCGTGGTCGGCTCGTCCATGAGCAGGAGGTTCGGCGGATCCACGAGGAACTTGACAAGGTTGAGCCGGCTTTTTTCACCGCCGCTCAACACCTTGGTCAGCTTGAAAATATCGTCCTTGCGGAACATGAAGGAGCCGAGCACGCCGCGCGCCTCGTCTTCGCGCATTTCCGGCGCGCTGGCGAGAACCTCCTCCAGCACGTTCTTTTCCGGATCGAGCGTGGCGGCGCGATGCTGGCTGAAGTAGCCGATCTTGGCGTTGTGACCGAGGTCGCGTTCACCCTGCTGAAATTCCACCACGCCGGCGAGAATTTTGAGCAGCGTGGATTTGCCCGCGCCGTTCGGCCCGACGAGCACGGTGCGTTCGCCGCGCTCGATGGTGAGGTCCAGGCCGGAATAGACTTTCGTGGTGGTCTGCGGGTAGGCCATGTGGATGTTCACCAGCGAAACGGCCCGCTGCCCGCTGCGGGGCGGCGTCGGGATTTGAAAGCGGAACGGCTTGCGCGGAGCCATTGGTTTTTCGATGAGTTCCAGACGCTCGATCTGCTTGAGCTTGCTTTGCGCCTGGGACGCTTTCGACGGGATGGAGCGGAACCGGTCGGCGAAGGCCTGCAAGTCCGCGATTTCCTTCTGCTGGTTTTTGTAGGCGGCCAGTTGCTGTTCATAGCGCTCCTCGCGCTGGCGGAGGTAATCGGTGTAGTTGCCGGTGTAATCAATCAGCTTCCGCTCGGAGATTTCATGCACCTTCGTCACCACTTCGTCCATGAACTGGCGGTCGTGCGAAATCAGCAGCAGCGCGCCGGAATAGTTTTTCAGGTAATTTTGCAGCCAGAGCAGCGAGAGCAGATCCAGGTGATTGGTCGGTTCGTCCAGCAACAGCAGGTCCGGCTCCATCACCAGCAGCCGCGCCAGTCGCGCCCGCATGATCCAGCCGCCGCTCATTTCCCGCGCCTTGCGGTCGAGATCCGATTCGCGATAGCCCAGTCCGCGCAGCATCTTTTTCGCCTTGGTTTCCACCTGCGGATCGTTCAGGGCGTCATATTTCGCGTGTGTCTCCATATATTCCGCGCCGGCGACATCGCCTTCGCCTTCCAATTCGTGCAGGCGTTTTTCCAGTTGCGGCAGTTCGTTCACCCGGCCCGTGGCCACGTCCAGAATCGTCTCCTCGCCGTGCGCCTCGGCTTCCTGCGGCAAATGACCGACCATGGTCCAGATGTCACGTTCCACCGTGCCGGCATCGGGCTCCTTCTGTCCGAGAATGAGGGAGAACAACGTGGTTTTGCCCGCGCCGTTCGGACCGACCAACGCGACGCGGTCGCCCGCATTCAGCGAAAACGACGCATCTTCAAACAGCACGCGCCCGCCCAGGGCCATCTTCAAATCTCGAATTGTCAGCATGGAATAATAATTTTCAATGGTTTACGTCGCGAAACGCGTGAGGAAATGAACCGGCCCTCCGCGTGAGCCGGAGCATTGGACTGGTCGGCAGCAACGAGCTGCAAAGGCTAGGGAAAGATTGCGCGCCGTCAATGGTGCTTTTGCGGTGGCGAACTCAGGCGCAGCCATGGTTCCCATTCACGCCATGGAACAACCGCGTGTCAGTGGGAAGCAAGGCGGCGTGGCTGCGGAGGCATTGATGAAGGAGAACGGCTGGCATGGGCGTATTACTTTCGGACTACTGCCACCTGCTCTTACGTCCAACCAGCCACAGCTGAACTCGTCCGGTTATTGCTTCTGTCAATGGACCAAAAACAAGTGCAAGAATCTGCTGCCACGAAACGCGCTGCACGCGCAGATCAGCACCGATGCTGGACAGCCTGGCAGCCAGTCTGTGTTGATGGTGAACTCCAGCATCGTCCCGTCACTGTCCGGCAACTGTTCCTGATCCAACGGGAGGCAATTGGCAAAACAGGGCTGGCCTGTTTGGCCGCCGTGTTCCATCATGCAGGCGATGTGATGGAAACCGAATTAGCCAGGGCGATTGGCCAGGACGTGACGCATTTGCCGGCCACGGAAAAGCGCGATTTGCTGGCGCGGCTGCTCAAGCGTCTGGCGCACGAGATCCGGAACCCGCTCAGTTCCCTGGGCGTGCATTTTCAACTTCTGGAAGAGGATTTAAGTGCGCTCCCGCCGGCGGTGCAAACCCGGCTCGCGGCGCGCATGGGAATCATTCACGGCGAGTTGCACCGGCTGGACAGCATCGTGGAACGCTTTTTGAAACTGGCCGGGCCGGCGGCGCTGAAACTGGAACCGGTGGCCATAACCCAGATCGTCACGCATGTTTGCGAACTGCTGCGCCCGGAAGCGGCGGCGCGCAAGGTCGAAATCCTGGCTGAAGTGCCGGCGGATTTGCCGCCCGTGCCGGTGGATGCCGTCCGGCTGGCGCAGGCGCTGTTGAACATCATCATCAATGGCATTCAAGCCATCAACGGCCCGGGCCAGATAAAGGTCAGTGCGGCGCAGGCCGGCGATCATTTATTGCTGCGCGTGCAGGACACCGGATCAGGCATTCCGGCCCATGAACTGGGTGAAATCTTCGATCCGTATTTCACGACCAAGGCCGAGGGCAATGGCCTGGGATTATGGATCGCCCAGCAGATTGCGGTGGCGCATGGCGGCGATTTGCGCGCGGAAAACGCCCTGGGCTGCGGCGCCCTCTTCACGCTGACCCTGCCGCTCCGGCGGACGGAATGACGATGGACAATTCCAAAATCAAGATTCTGGTGGTGGATGATGAGCAGGGACTGTGCGCCGGCCTGCAGGAAGGCTTGCGCCGTGAAGGCTATCAGGTGGATGCCGCCAACGACGCGGAATCAGCGCTGCGAATTGCGGAAAAGAACCTCTATAATCTCGTCATCTCCGATGTTAAAATGCCCGGTCAGGGCGGTCTGGAATTGCTCGCGCAAATCCGCGAACGGAATCCTGAAACGTTGTTCATCCTGATGACCGCGTTTAGCACCGTCGAGAAGGCGGTCGAGGCCATGCGCCTGGGCGCTTATGATTATTTGCCGAAGCCGGTTGATCTGAAACGGCTCCGCATCCTGGTGCAAAAAGCACTGGAATTCCAGGCGGTCAAGGTGGAGAACCACGAACTGCGCTCGCGGTTGCAGAAGCGCGCCGAGCCGAATCTGCTGGTGGGCGGGAGCGAGGCGATGCGGACGGTGATCCGTCTGATTGAAGAGGTCGCCCAGAGCGACGTGACTATCCTGATCGAGGGCGAAAGCGGCACCGGCAAGGAAATCGCCGCGCGCCTGATTCATGGCCAGAGCCGGCGGCGCGACCAGCCGTTCATTTCGGTCAACTGCGCCGCGTTTGCGGAGCAACTACTGGAAGCCGAATTGTTCGGCCATGTGAAGGGCGCATTCACCGGTGCCGCCGCGCAAAAACCCGGCCGGTTCCAACTGGCCGATGGCGGCACGTTGTTTCTCGACGAGATTGGCGATCTGTCGGCAAAAGGTCAGGGCGACCTGCTGCGCGTGCTGGAGGACGGGGCCTTTCGCATGGTCGGCGGATCTGATTTGATCCGCGTGGATGTGCGCATCATCGCAGCCACGAATAAAAAACTGCCGGACGCCGTGGCCGGGGGAACATTTCGTGAGGACTTGTTTTACCGGCTGAATGTGGTGCCGGTGGTCATGCCGCCCTTGCGTGACCGGGCGGAGGATATTCCGTTGTTGATCGAACGTTTCTTCGACCGTTTCGGTGCCACGCACAAGCGGGGCCGCAAGCGGATGTCTCCGGCCGCCCTGCAACTGTGCCAGCGATATCCGTGGCCCGGCAACGTGCGCCAGTTGCGCAATGTGGTCGAACGCCTGGTGGTCACCTGTCGCGAACCGGTGGTGGAGGTTGCCGCCCTGCCGGATTTTTTGCAGGAGTTTGACGGGAGCCTGGTCACGTTCACCGTCCGCCCCGGCATGCCCCTGGCCGAGGTGGAGAAACTGCTGATCCGCCAAACCTTGATGCACGTTACTTCCAATCGCGCGGAAGCGGCAAAAGCCCTCGGGATCAGCCGGCGCGCGCTGCAATACAAACTGAAACAATACGGTTTGCTGGAGACGACCGAAGCCGCCGCCAAACCGGCCTGACAAGCCCGACCATCTGCCTTGCACAAATCATCGCCCCGCAGTGCAAGAATTGCACCAAACCGCGAACGACCGTAGTCGCCGATTTCAGGCCTTCTTCAATTTCCTTTAATTACAAGGCGTTTCTGCGGGGCTTTCCTTCGCCGGATGGATTGGCATGTCGCTTGCAATAGTGAATGGCGGTTGACTAGAGACAACCATCAAACTGAAGTCTAAAATATTATGAACGAATCAAATGTCCCCACCAGCGTGCCGGTCAGTGCCGCCGCCCCGGCGGTCGCACAGAAGAGTTCCACAAACGCCCCGGCCCCGGCCCAAAAAACAGCCAGCCAGTCATCGGCTCCGGCAGCATCCAAAGGCGCCCGCCGCCAGATGCGCAAGCAGCATTGATCTGCCAACCGGGTTGCATTGACGTGCAACCTCATCGCAGGGGCTGGTGCCGGGGAGGAACGGTGCCGGCCGCCTGCGGGTTGATTTCGGCGGAGGCATGAGCGCCAGCGGATGATAGCCTGCCAGAAGTTCGAGTCTCCTGTCCGCCGAAATCAGCCTCCCAAGCCGGGGCACGAAAGAATTAACCGCAATTTTTTATATGAACGAAGCCACTGAAATCATGCAAACCCTGTTCGAGCTGCAAACGCTCGAATTTGATCAACCG
>JAJXXI010000213.1 GCA_021781185.1 bacterium | reverse complement strand
GCGAAACATCTTTGACCCCAGCCGGTATCCGCATACGAGCACTGCCCGGCCCCGGCCGCACCCGACGCCCCCACCGGCCAGTGCGCCGGCGTTCACGCTGGTCGGCACCATGGCTTATGACAAGGGAATGTTCGCATTTTTTGACGGTAAAAGCCCCGACCTGAAACAGATTCTGGCGGTCAATGGCAGCGAGGCTGGTTACACCGTGAAAGAAATCACGTTGAAAGCAGTGACACTTGAGGGCGCGGACAAGCAGGAAATTAATTTGAAAGTTGGCGATCAGATGCGCCAGGAGGGCACCAACTGGGTGTTCGCCGGCCAGGCCAGTGTCTCCAGCCCGTCTGTGGCAGATTCATCGGCCGCCACAACCGGCGGCGGCCCCGATGCGGCGGCTGCGGCCGGCGTGCCGCCCGCCATTGAAAACAACGACATTTTGAAACGACTCATGCAAAAACGGGAACAGGAATTAAAATGAAAAAGACCCTCTTCATCCTTATCGCGCTAGGCGTGGCCGGACTTTTATTCCCGGCCACCGCGCAGATGGCGACCAATGCACCAGATGAAAACAGCAGCGTGGCCGCGCCCGATCAGGCACCGCCACCGCCCGACGAAGCCAGTCCGCCAGCGGACGCGGGCGGCGAGCAGCCGCCGGAGCTGAATGACCCGTCGCCGGGAACGCCCGCGACGAGGAGTTCCTCTGGCTCAACCGCCATCCTGCCGACGAAGGCATTCGGCACGAACCAGGTGCTGCCATCGGATTTCATGCCGCCGACTTCGGGGGGCACGAATTTTGATGACCTGCGCCTGAATTTCCGGAACGCGCCGCTGGACATGGTGCTGAATTATTTGAGCGACGCGGCGGGCTTCATCATCATGCTGGACACGCCCGTGCATGGCAATGTGAGCGTCATCAGCAGTCAGCCGATGAACCGGGACGCGGCAGTGGATTTGCTGAACTCGGTGCTGAACCAGAACGGCTACGCGGCCATCCGCAACGGGCGGATACTGACCATCCTGAACAAAAACGACGCGAAGACGCGCAATATTCCGGTGAAGATCGGCAATGACCCCGCCACCATCCCGAACAACGACGAGATCGTGACCCAAATCATTCCCATCCGCTTCGTGGACGCCGGTGATTTGGTGAAGGACTTGTCGCCCTTTGTCTCGCCGCAGGCCACCGTGGTGGCGAACGACCAGGGCAATTCCATCGTCATCACCGACACGCAATCAAACATCCGGCATCTGATGGAGATCATCAAGGCGATTGACAACAGTGCCGAGGCGGAGACGGAGATCCGCGTGTTCCGCCTGCGTTATGCCAACCCGACCGATGTGGCAACCGAGCTGGGCAGCGTTTTCCCGAGCAGCACCTCCGGCAGCCAGGCCCCGGTCAATTTCCGCGGCGGCCCGGGTGGTTTTTTCCAGCGGATGATGGCCGCCCAAAATAACAACAGCAGTTCCAATGAACGTATCAAGAAGGCGACCCAGGTAACCGCCGTGGCGGATGCGCGCATCCAGGCGGTCATCGTCACCGCCCCGAAGGATATGATGGACCAAATTGCGGAGATGATGAAGGATTTGGACGTGGCCTCGGATCGTGACCAGCATGTCTATGTTTATCAGTTGAAGAACGCCGATCCGCAGCAGGTGGCGACCGTGTTGCAGAACATGTTCCAAAGCAGCAGCAGCACCCGTGGCACCACCACCAGCACCACGCAAAACAGTCCGTTGCAGCAACGGGCCATTACCAGTTCCACCACCACCAGTTCCACCACCAGCACCACTTCCGGCAACAGCGGGAGCAGCGGCGGCATTGGGGGCGGCAGCCGGATTCGCTGAGCCAGCCTGAAAGTTTTAAAAGAAAGCCAATTATGAAAACGAATTATTTGCAGAAAATTTCCGGCGGAGCCCTGGTCTGCCTGCTATGTGTTGTGCTTGAAGCCGGGGCACAACAGCGCTTCGGCGGGTTTGGCGGATTTGGCGGGTTCAACCGGGGCAACGCCGCCAACAGCAGCAGCACCAGCCAATACAACAACAACGGCACTGTGGGCAGCGCCACCATTTCGGTGGATCCGGTGACCCACAATGTCGTCGTCATCGCCGACAAGGCCACGAGCGAGCAGATTGGCCGGGTCATCGCCAGTCTCGACGCGCCGGAACCACAGGTGCTCATCAAGGTGGTGTTCATGGAGGTGCAGGCCAACAACGGCCTCGACATCGGGGTCGAGGGTGCCTGGACCAAGGGGCTGGGCGACCAGTTGACCGGCAGCGCGGCGAATGTGTTCGGCCTGGCGGGTGCCAATTCGGTGGTCACGAACTTTAGCGGCATGGGCCAGCCGTTGGCCCCGGCTTTGACCCCGAATTCAAGCTCGGCCAATGGATTTTACCAGATCGTCGGCTCGGATTTTCAGGCGACGCTGAAGGCGATTGCGACGGCGGGCAAGGCGAGGATTCTTTCGCGGCCGTCCATTCTGGCGCGCGACGGGCAGTTGGCGGAGATCGTCGTCGGGCAGAGCATTTATCTGCCAAGCGGTGTGAGCTTCAACACGGTTGGCAGCTCGACCGCCACGATTCCCACCATCAACGGATCCTACCAAAACGTCGGCATCCAGTTGGATGTCACCCCGTTCATCGGCGCGAATAACTTGGTGCAAATGATCTTGCAGCCCCAGATCACCTCCATTGACACTTCGACGCCGGGACAGGTGATCGCCGGCGGGAGTCTGTTTTCCTCGGCGGTGTATGCGCCGAACATCAACAAGCGTTCCGCCGACACGGTGGTGGTGACGCCCAACGCGCAGACCGTCGTCATCGGCGGCCTGATCTCCAGCGACAAGTCCGACAGCGCCAGCAAGGTGCCGATTCTAGGCGACATCCCGCTGCTGGGTCAGTTATTTCGGGCCAACAGCAAAAGCGCCAGCAAGACCGACCTGCTTATCTTTCTGACGCCCCACATCGTGCGGGAGCCGGCACAGCTTCCCAACCTGACCAGCGGGGAGATGGGCCAGACGCCAACCCTCACCAATTCCGTTTCCGAACAGGAACTGGACCGCTTTCTCGAGCACGTGCCGGTGAAGAAAAAATAAACCTTGGCCCGGCGGCCATGATCGCATCAAACTCACCCCGGAAATGGAACCCAAGCGCCAAGGCAAACTGGTTTATGGACTGCTCGCCGCCGCCTGGCTGCTGGTCGCCGGCTGGCAGATTGAGGAGCATCTCCGCGTTGTCGCTGCCGCCCGATCCGATCTCCGCAACCGCTCGCACGAGATTGCGAGCACGTTGAGCGCAGTCACGCGCGCCCTGCGGTTTCGTGGTGCCATCTTTCAAGAACGCCTTGAACCGGTTCTCAATGAACTGGTAAACACCCGTTCCAACATCCTCGTCAATTCCAGCGGATTGCTCGCCGTCGGACTGCTCAATCCCGAGGGCGATCCCGTTGTCACCGCCGGCGACACGAACCTGCTTTCCCGCGACATTCTGGCTGAGCGCGAGCACTGGGCAGATGACCACGTCACCTTCGTTCTCCCCATCGCCGGAGTCAGTGTCAATCCCGAAGGCGGTGCCAATAGCCCCGGTTCCACGGTCGTGCTCCCGTCATTCCGCGACCTGACCAACAGCGTCGGGCGGGGCCGCGACCTGGGCCGGCGCGAACCATTTCCACAAGAAACCAACAAGGTGGAAGTTCCGCCCACCAATGCGGCTGGCGAAATGGAACCACCGCCGCCGCCACCTGATGACGTCCACCGTCCATCAGAAGGCAATCGTCCGCGCGGCGGCGGCCACCGTCCTCCTTGGATGCGCTGGATGACCGAAGCGGAATTTAAAAACCTCGCCGC
Organism: bacterium; assembly: GCA_021781185.1. GTDB lineage: Bacteria > Verrucomicrobiota > Verrucomicrobiia > Limisphaerales > UBA11358 > UBA11358. The sequence goes on along the minus strand of JAJXXI010000213.1, from coordinate 1,587 downwards.
CAAACGGGAGCTGCACGGTCTGGTGCTCGCCATGTCCACCGAGAGTTGCCGGGCGGCAGACGACTCCGACTGGTGGCTGCGCGGCATCATCGCGTTTTTTGCCGGCATTTCCGCCCTGGGTGCCGGTCTGGCGTGGCGCAATACCGGCCGCACGGCCGACCTGCAAATCCGCCTCGTCCGGGCCAGCGAACTCAACTCCCACCTCAAGGAATTGAATCTCGCGGCCGCCGGCCTCGCCCACGAAACCCGCAATCCGCTGAATCTCATCCGCGGGCAGGCCCAGTTGATTTCGCGCCTGCCGGACGCCACTCCCGAGGTTCGCGTGAAGGCCAAAATCATCGTGGATGAAACCGACAAGGTCACCGACCAGCTCACGGAATTCATCAATTATTCCCGCCCGCGCGAAGTCCGTCGCACCAAGGTCGCCCTCACCGCCGCCTGCCAGGAAATCATCCGCACACTCGGCTACGACATCGAGGAGAAGCATCTCCGGGTCGAGGCTGTTGGCGACCCGCTCTCCATCGAGGCCGATGAACAACTGTTGCGCCAGGTGCTGTTCAACCTCCTTATCAATGCCGTCCAGGCCGTCGGCCAAAACGGCAGCATCAAAATCGAGGTTCAGCGCACCGGGGCCGCCGAGGCATCACTCACCATTCGCGACGACGGCCCCGGGGTGCCGCCGGAAAACCGGCAGGAAATTTTCAAACCTTATTTCACCACGCACCAGAAAGGCACCGGCCTCGGACTCGCGGTGGTGCAGCAAATCGTCCACGCGCATGGTTGGGACATTACCTACCTGTCCAACGAACCGACCGGGGCCGTTTTCCGCATCACGCACCTCAAAGTGGCGGCATAAACGAGGCGACACCCGGGAAGGCGGATTCCACCTCGCCGTCAGCATGTTGCTGAACCGCCACGGCAATTCTTCCGGCTCGCAAAAAATCCCGGTTCCGACTGGCGTGGCTCAGGGCGATTGCAAGCGGTAAAAGGCTCGGCCATTGGTGGGCGCGACATAGGCCGGCCCCGAAGTTGTTGGCAGATCCGTCCAGTTGGTGGTTTGCAGGCCGGACGCAGCCGGGGCCAGCATTTGCAGATGGCATACGATATTGGTGGGCCAGTTGAGCATGATGGTGGCACCGGTTTGGTTGGCTGACAGCTTGAGCGGGGCGGTCTGATTGTAAATGCGGACATAATCCACCTGCATTTCCGCCGGAAAAGTTGTGCCGCCATTGATGGACGAGGAACTGGGGTTGCCAACGAAACTGCCGCCGATCGCCAGGTTCATGATGAAAAAAAACGGCTGGTCAAACGGGAACGGATAATTGCCAATGGAACTGGACCAGCCGGTTTGTGACTCGTAAAGATGCCCGTCCACGTAAAACAGGATCGCATTGGTGGTCCAGTCCAGCGTGTAGGTATGGAAAGCCGTGTTGGCGGCACCGCTGATAAAATTGTAATAGCCGGTTTCGTCGCTGCCGGAGTGGAGGCTGCCCTGCACAGTGCCGGGACTGCTCCCGTTGTTTTCCATCACGTCAATCTCACCGCAGCCCGGCCAGCCGATGGAGGAAATATTTGTGCCGAGCAACC
>JAJXXI010000005.1 GCA_021781185.1 bacterium | reverse complement strand
TACCCGGTCACCATGGCTGCGGTGAATACGGGCGAACCGCAGGAGGGCGAGTGCTTCCAAAAAATCGCCGTCGCCTACGACGCGATCCTCGACGCGAATGTGTTGAGCGCGCAGGACAAGCGTTCGATTGAGCATACCTTCCGGCTATATCTGCAAAGGATTGAAACGATCTTGGATGTCGGTAATGTCGGCAATTGGAACGTGGCGGCGGACACGGCGGGATTGTTTTGCTCGCTGGCCATGGGCGATCTGTCGGCGGCGCACCGGTATCTCTACGGCCCATGTGGTTTCGAGGATTACGTCACCAAAGGCGTCATGGACGACGGGTGGTGGTGGGAAGGCGCAACCAGTTACAATTTTTGGGTGGCGTCCGAATTGACCCAGAGTGCGCTGGCGTGCCGGCCTTGGGGCATTGACCTGTTGCACCGTGAGTTCCCGGCGAATTTTTCCCCGAAGACCATCATTACGCCGTGGGCGCTGAATCCATCTTACGGGATGTCGTTTGAGAAATGGGGGCCGAACCATCGGAACACGCGCTCAGTGAAGCAGCTTTGGGACGCGGTGCCGGTGGTGGCGGATTATCGCGGCATCGCGTTCGGCATGAACGACGGGCACGAGGAGCAGATTGGCGGCTCGCCGATGGAACTGGCCTACTACGCGTTCCGCGACCCGGCGTATGTGCCCCTGATCAAGGCCGGTGGGGAACGTGATTTGATTTACGGCGTGCCGGAATTGCCGAAAGTTTCCGCCAAGCCGTATTTGCAAAGTGACGTTGCGGAGAATCTTGGTTTTGCCTTGTTGCGTTCGCAGACGACCAATCGGCCGCCGCGCGACCAAATCGAGGCGGTGTTCAAGATCGGCACCCAGGGCGGTTATCATGGACATTTTGACCGATGCTCGCTTGACGCCATCATGCGCTATGGCCGCAGTTTCTGGAATGCGGAGCGCATTTGGTGGGGCTACGGCAACTTCATGTATAAGTTCTACGTGCAGAATTCCGTGAACCACAACATGGTGGTGGTGGACCAGCTTCAGCAGGAAGCCGTGCCGTCGTCGCAGTTGCTGTTTTACTCCGGAAAAATGATGCAGGTCTCGGCGCAGGAAACCAACGCGCGCTGGTCCGATCCGCCCTATGGCGGCATGGTGTATGGCAGCCAGGACAGCGGTGGTGCGGTAAACAGCCTGTCGGCGCTGATGGAAAAGAACCGCCAGAGCTTTCCGCTGGTGACCAACCGGGCATGGGGCGAATTGGGACCGTTTGGCGACCGCGTTTTGCAACGTCGGCTTGGCATTGTGACGGATGATTACATTGTGATTGACGATTATTTGAAGGCCAAAAAACCGCACACGTTCGACGACCTGTTCCAAATGACGGGCTTTGAAAGCCTGTCGGCACCGGGCAAAAAATTTCTCCGGCATGACGCACAGTTTAGCGCTGATCCGCGCACTTCGGCGCAGTTCATCACCGATTGCAACTGGTATCAGGCCGACGCCCCGGCGCTGGGGCGGTTTAAGATGGAATTTGATGACGAGAAGGAATGGCATGGCGGTTTCAACGAGCTCAACGAACCTGGCGTCCTGAATCTCGATGTCCGTTCGCTGTGGCCGCAGCATCAGGAAATCATGCTGGCCCAGCCGCCGGAAAATCTTGGCGGACAGCAATGGGTGCATTACCAGGTCAGCGCCGACGGCAAGACGCTGGCGCAGGGCGACAGCGGGATGTGGGTGCTGGGCGCGGTGAACATTGACGTGCCGGTGACCGATTCCAAGCAATTGACGCTTAAAATTACTGTTTCCGGCGGCGACAAGAAGACGCTGTTTCTCGCCAATGCGCGGATGGTTTCCGCCGATGGAAAGGAAACTCTGGTTACTGCGGCATCTGCCACGGAGAATGTTGAATCAACGGCCAAGCCCGGACAGGGTTACTATGGTGAACCGATTAAAATTGCGGGTGAGCCGTATGCGGCGGCAATTCCGGCGCAGCCGAAGAATGCGAAAGAGCCGGGCCTGATCCGCATTTCGCTGGCGGGCAAAAACGCGGTGCGGTTCAAGGCCACGCTCGGCGGGAATTATCCATTTGGCACGGAAAGCCAGCATCGCCGGGTTTACGCCATCCGCAGCCACGGCGCGGAGGCGCATTTCCTCACGGTGATTGAGCCATACGAGGACAAGCCGATGGTGAAATCTGCCGGGGCGGCGGACGCTGATTCATTACGTGTGGAGCTGGCCGACGGTCGTGTGCAAGAGATCAAGGTGGAGAATTTCACCGGCAACGGAAAAAACATCCTCGTGCAACTGACTGAAAGCCGGGATGGGAAAGTATTGCGTCAGGAATCCACGCTGGCCGGTGCGGGGGCTGGAAAATGAATTACCAATGTTGACGACGTTTTTTGCGGCGGCGATGCTCGCAAAGCGCGCACCGCCAATGCCCATCGGCTGGCCTTGAGTGACGCTCCGTCCGAAGCCAGCCCGGTTTTGCCGGCCGCTTTTTCAAAACGCCACGCCGCTGCCATTAGCGCATGATGGCTCCCGTGCATGGGATGGTTCATAATAATCACTGGAGTTGGTTTACAGGGAAACCTACCAAACGATTTTCCCGGCGGCTGCGATCATTCAAAATTAGCGAAATCAAAACAACCAAGAATTGGGCTGGCTGACCGGCCTGGGTTCAACGGTTGTCAACGGCCTGATAGAAAACAAAGTGAAACTGATGTTCAACTTCCTTGGCAAATTTCTGATGGCAACGTGGCTCTGTGCCGTTGCTTTCGACGCGTCCGCCGCCGTGTGGCAGTGGTCGGTGCCGGTGGATTCCATCAATTTGAATCATACCGACAAGCATCCGCAGGCCTTTCTCTGGATTCCACCGAACTGCGAACAGGTGCGGGCCGTGGTGGTGGGACAATACAACATGCTTGAGGATGGGATTCTTCAAGCCCCGGCCTTTCGTAAAACGCTCGCCGATTTGGGCCTTGGCGAAATCCTGATCGCGCCGACTTTCGACACGTGGCAGAACACGACCAACAACGACGCAACGAACAAGAAATTCGACGCGCTGCTGAAAGCGCTGGGCGAAGAATCCGGTTACGCGGAACTCCAATTCACGCCGGTCATCCCCATGGGCCATTCCGCAATGGCGACTTTTCCGTGGGATTTTGCCGCGTGGAATCCACAGCGGACGCTGGCGATTTTGTCCGTTCACGGCGATGCGCCATTGACGCATCTCACCGGCAATGGCCATCCGAACGCGGACTGGGGCCACCGGAACATTGACGGTATTCCCGGCGTGATGATCATGGGGCAATACGAATGGTGGGAAGATCGCATCGCACCTGCCTTTGCCTACCAGAAAGCGCATCCGGCAACGCCGCTGGCCACCTTTTGCGATGCCGGGAACGGGCATTTCAACTATTCCGATCAACTGGTGGATTTCTTGGGGATGTTCATTCGCAAGGCTGCCGGGTGGCGGTTGCCAGAACACACGCCACTGGATCAGCCGGTGAGACTCAAACCGGTGGCCCCGCAGAGTGGCTGGCTCGTGGACCGCTGGCGTTCCAATCAACCTCCCATGGCGGTGGCGGCGCCTTATGCCGAGTATGCCGGCAATCGCGATGTGGCGTCCTGGTGTTTCGACGGCGAAATGGCTCAGTTCATCGAAAACTGTTATGCCCGCCAGTGCGGCAAACTTCCGCAACTGACCGGTTTTGTGCAGGACGGGAAACTCATTCCGCAGAACCCAAAGGCATTCGCGCAGGTTCTGCTGAAATTTCCACCGCTGGACACCTCATTGATCTTTCAAGTGCAGGGCGCGTTTCTTGATTCTGTGCCGCCGGGCAAAAATCCCGAGAAATGGGCCGGCCTGCCCACCGGCACGCCAATGGGTCATGCGACGGACAACGGACCAGTGAGGCTGTCGCGCATTACCGGGCCGGTGGAACAGTTGGGCGCGCAGACGTTCGCCATCCGTTTCAACCGGCTGAGCATGACGACTGACCGGCGCATGGGCGACATCTGGCTGGTGGCCAGTCATCCCGGCGACGCAAAATACCGGAGCGCCGTGGAGCAGGCTTTGATGATAATTCCTTTCCGCCTGAAGGAAGGGGCGGAACAGAAAATCACCTTCCCGGAGATTCCCGATCAGAAAGCCGGGACGACGCTGCTCGGCTTGAACGCCACCTCCAGCGCGGGCGTTCCGGTTTATTATTATGTCCGTGAAGGTCCGGCAGAAGTTGACGGCGATGTGCTGAAACTCACGCCGATCCCACCGCGCGCGAAATTTCCGGTGAAGGTTACGGTCGTGGCCTGGCAATACGGCCGCACCGTGGAGCCGAAACTTCGCTCAGCGGAACCGGTCGAGCAAACCTTCCTGATCACCAAATGAAGTCACTGTTTCCCACGACTGATTTGAGGAAAGTTTTCCCGCTGATGATTTTGCTGATGGCGATCCGCCCAGGATTTGCGGGTGCTGAGTTTGCTCACCCTGGTCTGCTGCAGAGCCGTGCCGACCTGACGCGCATGAAACAGGCGGTGGCGATGAAACAGGAGCCAATCTACTCCGGTTACTTGGTTTTCCGCACCAACGCGGAATCGCAGTTGAACTACAAGATGCGCGGCCCGTTGGCGATGGTCGGGAGAAATCCAACCGTCGGCCAGAGCGCCTACGATTCGGACGCCAACGCTGCCTATCAATGTGCTCTCCAATGGTGCCTCACGGGCGACATCGCCTACGCAAACAAATCGAAGGCGATCATCAATGCATGGTCTGCCACCTTAAAGGCCATCTCCGGGCGTGACGCGGTGCTGATGGCCGGGCTGGGGCCGTTCAAAATGGTCAACGCGGCGGAAATACTCCGTTACACCGACGCTGGTTGGTCCGCAGCCGAAATTCAACAAACGGAAAAACATTTTCGCGAAGTCATTTATCCGGGCATCCAGAATTTTGCACCGTTTGCCAACGGTAACTGGGATTCGGCGGCGGTGAAAACCATGATGGCCATCGGCGTTTTCTGCAATGACCGCGCAATCTTCGAGCGGGCGCTGCATTATTACGTCAATGGCGCGGGCGACGGCCGGCTGACGGATTACATCATCAACAACGCCGGCCAATGCCAGGAAAGCGGCCGCGACCAGCAACACACGCAGCTCGGCCTCGCGCATCTGGGCGACTGCTGTGAAATCGCCTGGCATCAGGGACTCAATCTTTACAGCTATGACGACAACCTGTTGTTGAAGGGCTTTGAATACACCGCCAAATATAATCTGGGCGAAACGGTTCCGTTTGAGGAAACGCTGGATCGCACCGGGAAATATCATCACACGAATATTTCGGAGAAGGGGCGCGGCCATTTTCGCGCGGTGTATGAGGAGATTTACAATGCCTATGCCAATCGCCTGGGCATTCCGGCACCGTTCACCCATCAGGTTGTCGAAAAGATCCGGCCGGAAGGAGCCGGCGTTCCCGGCGCGCCACA
>JAJXXI010000217.1 GCA_021781185.1 bacterium | reverse complement strand
CGATGCCCGTCGGCTTGCCGAGCACGCGCATGGCGTTCGTCGCGCCGATGTTGCCACTGCCGACGGCGCGGATGTCCACGCCCTTCGCCTTCGCCACGAGAAAGCCGAACGGGATCGAGCCGAGCAGATACGCGCCCAGCGCGGTCAGGATGTAACTCAAAATAGGCACGCGCGCAGTCTATGAACGGGCGGCACAAAGTTCAAAATCAAATTGGCGCCGCGGCGCATGGCGCGGGCGGTCAAATTCCTGCGGCAAAACCAATTGTCATAATCACCGGCTGCGTTATAGTCGGCGCTAATGGCCGTTCAAAACCTCATCGTCAAAATCCAGAAACGGAACCGAGCGCTGGTGAAGTTTGACGCCGAGCGCCTCTGGAAGGCGATTTTTCGCGCGGCGGAATCCATCGGCGGCTTTCAACGCGACCACCTGCCGGGCATCAACGAACAGATTTTCCACGCGCATCCGTCTGACGAAAGCATGGCCACCTTTCTGGCGGACGCGGCGATCGTCTGCCTGAATTCCAATCCGCACCACCTGATCTCCAATTTTCCACCCACCATCGAGACCATTCAGGACAAGGTGTTGCACGCGCTGCGCAGCTACGGCTTTCAGCTCACGGCGGATGCATATGAATGCTATCGCTGGGGCCGGCACTGGCTGCGCGAAGGCGCGCTGACGCCGGCTCAATTCGTGGGCAACGGTTTCCCGCAGGAGCGGATGAGGCAAACCCTGGAGCAAAACCGCCGGCTCGGCGTGGACACGGTGGCCGGGCTCAACGAAACCGTCCGCGGCGGCCGGATGCCGGCGGTGATCAACGCATCGCTGGCTGCCTATGAAGCCTCGCTCGACGAGGCCGCGTTGAAGGTGCTGGCGCGCTTGAACCAGGCCGATCCCCTGCGAATGATCTGGATCAGCGGCCCGAGTTCCTCCGGCAAAACCACCACCACGGTCAAGTTCACCCAGCGGCTGGAGCGGCATGGCCTGAAATTTTTGACGCTGAACCTCGACGATTATTTTTGGTCGCTCGTCGAGCATCCGACGGACTGGATCAACGACCGTAATTTCGAGACGCCCGAGGCGCTGGACTTTCAACTGCTCAACCAGCACCTGCGCGAACTGCTGGAGGGCAAAGCGATTGAGAAACCGGTTTACAGCTTCAAGGAAGGCCGGCGGCTGGGTTCCAAAACGGTGAAGCTGGAGCGTGACCAGATTCTGTTGCTGGACTGCCTGCACGGATTTTATCCGCCGATCACCGAGGGCATCAGCCCCGCCGCACAGTTCCGCCTGTTCATTGAAGCGCAGAACATGCTTTACACGGGCGATGGCAGCACCCGGCAACTGACCCATTTTACCGACGTGCGAATCATCCGGCGGATGCTCCGCGACGCCCATCACCGCAATCACAGCGCGCTGGGCACCCTTCTGCACTGGCATTACGTTCGCGCCGGGGAATTGTTCAGCATCCTCCCGCTCATGGGCCTGGCCGATCACGTGATCAACGGCGGATTCCCCTTTGATTTGCCGACGCTCAAGCCGTTCTTCATCGGCAAAAACGGCTTATTGCCACCACCGGACGCGCTGGTGAATTACACCGGCTTCCTCGATGCGCGCATCCGTTTTGAACGCGTGAAGGCGCTGCTCGAATCCATCGAGGGTTTCAGCCTCGCGCAGGCGGCCGATGTAAATTTCATCCCCGGCGATGCCGTGATCCGCGAATTCATCGGCGGCAGCACCATCCAGATTCCGCATAACGAGTAAATTGCCGATAACCAGCCCGGAAAACCTGTTTGAACAACATAGGGACCAAGTAACGAAGGCGACATTTCAAGGGCCGGTAAAATCACCGGCAAATGAATTTCTTTCAAAGCTGTAGCAGCCGACGTCAGGAGGCTCTGAAATCTTTGCCGTTTGAGCCTCGTCACCTCGGCTACTACAAGGTTTTGAAAGCAGTTCAACGGTTCCGCCCAACTTTGTTTTTTCGTTCCTTGGTTGTTCAATTCTCTCCAGCTTCATTTTTCTTTAAGCGAAATGCCCGCGCGGTTAAGCTGACGCATGGCTTCCAAGATCAAAGTTGCCGTCCTCGGCACCGGTTCGCTCGGCCAGCACCACACCCGCATTTACTCGGAGTTGCACGCCGCCGGACAGGTGGAACTCACCGGCATCTATGATGCACATGCCGACACCGCCGCCAAAATCGCGGAGAAACACAAGCTGCGCGTGTTCGCGTCCATCGCCGAAGCCGCCGCCGCCAGTGACGCGCTGAACATCGTCACGCCGACGACCACGCATTTCGAGATCGCCAAACAACTGCTCTCGCTGGGCAAACATGTCCTCGTCGAGAAACCCATGACCAGCGACACCGCGCAGGCGGCCGAACTGATTCAACTCGCGCAGGAGAAAAACTGCGTCCTGCAAGTCGGCCACGTCGAGCGGTTCAACCCCGTATTCACCTTTCTCCAGACCGTCGCCACCGAGCCGAAGTTCATCGAGTGCCACCGACTCTCCCCCTTTCCCGCCCGCTCCACGGACATTGGCGTCGTCCTCGATTTGATGATCCACGATCTCGATGTCGTGCTCGCCTTCGTGAAATCGCCGGTGACGAGCGTGGACGGCGTGGGCATTCCCGTCTTGAGCAAAAGCGAGGACATCGCCAACGTGCGCCTGCGCTTCGCCAACGGCTGCGTGGCCAACCTCACCGCCAGCCGCGTCAGCCCGGAGCGGATGCGCAAAATCCGCGTCTTCAGCGGCCCGACCAATCCCTGCTACATCTCGCTTGATTACCGTCTGCAGGAAGGCTTCATCTACCGCCTTACTCACGACGATGCGGAGGCCAGTTCGTTGCTGAAAAAAATCATGACGATCAAACTGGGCATCGGCAAGGACTCGGCCCTGGTCAGCGAATTTGCCGGTAAAAAAATCGTGCGCGAGCCGGTGCCCATCACCAAAGACGAACCGCTCAAACTGGAACTCCAGCACTTCGTGCAATGCGTTCATCAAAAGCAAACCCCGAAAGTCAGCGGCAAATCTGCCAAACTCGCGCTGGATCTGGCGTTTGAAATCACAAGGCAAATTCAAAATCAAAAATGACTCCCAGCTTAGAATCGAAAGGTTGTTTACCATTCGCCACTTCTCTATTCGGTGCATTCTTTGGTGCTCTTGGGGCATGTTTTGTTGGCCGCTTCAAAGAAAAGCGCGATGAAAATAATCGCCGGGGAAGCCAGCAGTATTTGTCCATGAGGCACAAGCGGCTAAGTTTCAGGCGTGAAACCAAAAACCTCCATGCTCATCCCCGAGGAGGCGAGCGGGGATTTGCTCGCGGGGGCATCTTCAGCCATTTGGTAGCCGCACCGTGGTAAGTGAATATGGCAGCGGGCCATAAAAGCCGGTTTTTAATCGAATCAGGGTTTTTCCGCCAAAAATGGCCTCCCCCTCCGCGCTGGGAGGGGTGCCCCGAACGCCATTGGTGAACTTCCCACGTCATGGGGCGATGGAAATGTCTCACGGGATGACGGAAATGCCGCTGGGGGCGACCTTTATGTCGTTAGGGGCGCACCCCTGTGGCGCTGGGTGCGCCCCGTGCCGTAGAAAGTTTGCCCCGCGTCGCAGGGAGCAACGGATTTCGGCACGGAGATCATCCCCATGAGCCTGCACGGTGCCAAGACGGACGGAAGACTCACTTCGCGTTGCGACTGCTTCCCGTTTTGACGGGAAAGTTTTCTCATTCGGGGGAAAGTTGTCGCCGGTGCTTCCCGATTTATTTTCTCCGCGTCGCGCCGGGGTTGTGCTAACAACATGGGTGAAATTTCTATTAATGGTTCACTTCAAGCGAAACGGGTTCTTGCTGAAAAAATGTTTGACTCGAACCTTGTCCTCGATGAAAAAAACCGTGTCTTTTGTGTAAAACCGTGGTCGGCACTCGTCGAATTGTCTCAAACTGGTGGAATGGTGCGCGGTGGAGGTTTCGAACCTCCGACCCCTACCGTGTCAAGGTAATGCTCTACCACTGAGCTAACCGCGCAACCGCAAAATATATGGCTTTTTTATTAGGCTTCCCGAACCGATGGACTCCAATAGGCCGCTTGGCACCCCCCAAAAAATTGCCACCTGCTACACTGAGTTGCCGCCAGGAACATTACCGAAACCACCACTGCGAGCGGTGCCGAAATCAATCGGACGTGTTTTACCGACAATCAGACCCGGAACAGCGTCCGCCGTGATAGCGATCGAAGCCGGGCCAGTTTCACAACTCAAAATGCAACCAAATAGGCCACATTTATCGCGAACAAGAAGATAAAGGGAATCTGTCAGCGTGGCAACATTTTTTGACAGTCTTCATGTGTTCGATCCATTGGTTCATCGAATCGTAGTGTCGCCGAAGAATGCCCAGATCATCATGTTGCTGATAGAGCATGGAGGGAACGATGATATAGCTGCCGGCCCAAACCGTGCCGCCCTGATGAAGCTTCCTATAGGCGGGAGATACATCCGAGATACTGACATCGGAACATGGGGCGTCTTCAATATCCAATAGGCACTGGGAATACAAAAGGTCAATGTTGAACAGATACGTTTCGCCCAACGGTGTTGATAGACCGCATGCAAACACCGAGCTGGCTTCTCAAGATGGTCAATTCCAAACATGGCGTCAACTCCACCAGATCACGGCGTGTTAATATAACTATAACTTGAAAATGTTTCATGGATATAACTCGATTTCACTAATCTGCGCTGCGTTAGGGTAAGACGGATTCGCCGAGGCGTGAATCGTCAAACGAAAGGAATCCATCTTCACCGGTGCAAACGCCGTCTCGTAAACTTGTGTATTCTGGTTGTCAGTCACGCTGAACACCTGGCGTTCACGGCCATCCCTTCGCATCGTGCCTTCGAAGCTGACGGGATAACCTTTAGGATCAGCAAAGTGAATGATCACCCGTCCTATTTTTGACGGCTTGGCCAGATGCACTTCAATCCAATGCGGATGCGGATGAACGAGCGACGAATGCCAGCGGTTGGAAAAGTCTGCCGGCGTGGCAATCACCCCGTCAATTGCCTCTGCCGTGCAACCGGGCTCATTGGCATACTCGCTGTCCGAGGTTGCCGTCGCACCATTCGCGGCCAGCGCGAGATCGTGTTTCCGGTCCTTCACCTGCGGGAATGGTTTGGGTGGATCCGTCCAATGGTTGGCGTGCGTGAGGGTTTGCCAAGTTTGACCGGTATCATACAAGGTTGCCAGGTTCAACGGCTGGGGCAGCCAGGTGCGAAAAACATTCTGTTCGCTGAAGCCGCTGCCGGCCGAGGCGTAATCGCAAAAGGTGAGTTTGCCCACATCAAACGCCATCCACGCGCCGATTTTCTTCGCCGCCGTTGGATCCAGTTTCAATTGAGGATGCGGGTCAATGGTCACCACATCGCGGGTGGCAGGCGTAAGCCGGTTGTCCAATGACAACACCACCGGACCGCGTTCGAGGGCAAC
>JAJXXI010000743.1 GCA_021781185.1 bacterium | reverse complement strand
CTGCGGGAATTCCGGGAACTGACCCAGGCGGATGAACTGATTTTACATTCGGATTTTTATCGGGTGGAAGACCGGTTGCACTCGTATGAAATTGTCGCCGATTTGTTTTTAAGGCCAGCCCGGTAGCCTAGTGTCTGGCGGGTTGGACTTCCGTTGTCCCGCTCACTGGCGTTAAATTGCATCGTGCCGGCGTCACAAGCATTGCTGTTCCCTGATCCGCGACCACTGGTCGAGCGGCTGGGTCCTGATTTCTTCCGGCAACTGACGGATCGTCCCGGCGTTTACCTGATGCACGATGCCGCCGGTCTGGTGCTTTACGTGGGCAAAGCCAAAAACCTGCGGAAGCGCCTGGGCAGTTATCGGGTGGCCAATCCTGACCGGCTTGGTCGCCGGCATCTTCGCTTGTTGAGCCAAGTGGCGCGGATTGAATTGCAGGAATGCGCCGATGAGGCGGCGGCGCTCGCCAAGGAAGCGGAATTATTGCTGGCACTCAAACCCAAATTCAACCGCGCCGGGGTGTGGCCGGCGACCCCGCGTTTTCTCATCTGGCGCCGGACCACACAAACGCTGCAAATGGCCATCACGGATACTCCCACCACCGACTGGCAGGCATTTGGCCCCTTTGGCAGCAGGATCGTTTATTTGCGCGCCGCTCTGGTGCGACTGCTTTGGTTTGCCGCAAATCCTGCGTTGGATTCCACTGCCATGCCGGCCGGCTGGGTGCAAGGACGCCTCTGGGAAATTACCAAGGTCGCGGATGCGCAAAACAACGACCCCAGTAGCCACAGTATCGAGATGGTTTTGACGGAACTCTTCGCTGGCGACCATGACGGATTTGTTGCCTGGATTGGAGAACAGACCAAGGCTCTGGCGCACAGTCACGACATGGCCATGCGCGATGCCGACCTGGAAACCGTGATCAAATTCATGCAGGCGAAGGTGAGGCGCACGCAATCGCTCACCACACCGGAACCAAGCGTCATTGAAAAACGGGTGGATCTTGAGGTAGCGCTTCTGTTGACCGAGGAGAGCGGAAACCTGCCATGAGTGCCCCGGCCTCAAAACCAGTGCATATGATCTCGGTGCGCGACCTGATTGAGTTCGTCCTGCGGACGGGCGATCTCGGCAGCGAGCGCGAGTTCGTCGGCTCCGACCGCGCCCTCGCCGGCATCTGCGGCCACCAGAAGATCCAGCGCTCGCGACCGACGAGTTATCTGACCGAACTGCCCGTTGAACACCGCATGGAAACAGACGACTTCACGTTGCAAATCCGTGGGTGCATTGACGGCTTGCCCCTCACGTCCGAGCAAGTGTCGCTGGAGGAAATCAAAACCGTGCCGGGAACGTGGGATCACAAAGCCGATCCCCTGCACTGGGCGCAGGCAAAATTCTATGCCTTCATGCATGCGCAGGAAAACGGTTTGAAGGAACTCGTCCTGCAACTCGTGTATCTGAAACTGCCTGCCGGCAAAGTGACCGAGTTTCGCCAGACCATTTCACCATCATCGAAGGTGACCCGGCAATGAAGGTGCGCCAGTTTTGCCTGAATCCTTCTCTGCTGCTCCGGAAGGCACTGGCCTGCGGCAAGGTCGCCATCTTCTTCCCGGCCACGCTCACGCCGATCGGTTACTATCGCACCCTGTAGGGCTGTGAATCGGAAGATCCCGTGTTGCAACTGCCCTCGCCTTTTCCGTCTGAAAATCTGGCTGCGCCGCTAAAGCCCCGATCCGCAACCAGCGCCCGGACGGTGCCGACCGCCATAGGCCGCTACCAACCGGGCCAGACTGGCTGGCAATTGCCGTGCGTCGGCCGGCGCGCTCGCCCGATGCAAGTGCCAGTCCACGATCACGCGGTCCGTTTGTTCGGCCAGCAACAGCGGGTTGCCAAATTCCACTTCCGCTCCGGCTTTGCCCCGCACGATCACGCGTGTGTCCGTCTCATACAGACTCAACACCTTGTCCGCGTTATCCACGCGGCACCCGCCGATGATCCGTTCGTGCGCCTGCTTTTGGGCCTGCGACAGCCGCGCCAGCACGCCGTCCATCCGCCGCAATACCTGCTCGGCTTGCGGGCGCGTCCAGTCGGTTTGATTCCAGGCTTGAGCCAGCAACGTCCAATGCGGCTGCGCGGGGCCCCGCCACGACTTTGACTGGTGGTTTCATGAGAGGCTTTTTCAAAATCTCGTGGCAGCCGAGGTAACGAAGCTCAAACTTTAAGTAAGCATTTCAAAGAATATGGAGCTTTCTTACGTCGGCGGCTGTAGTTTTGAAAGAAACTCATGAGGCACAGGATTTTCTTGCGCTGTTTTTTTGAGTCTTGGGCCCGCCGTGCGTGGGTCATCTGAATACTCAACCGGTTCATCGCTTTGAGAAAATCCGCCGCCGAAGCCACGCGCTGCTTGAGGCTGTGCGCGCAAATCAAACGCGTGGCTTTCATCAAGGTGCGCACCGCGTCGCCCAACAACACCCAGTCCCCCGGAAAATGTCTGTTGGTTTTCAGACACGTATCCATCCAAACCGTGTCCAGTTCGAGGCGATGCACCAGTTCCAGGGCGGACCCGCCCGGCGGTTGCCACGTGGCCAGAACCAGTTGCTCCATCAGCAGTCACAGCGTGTCGGTGGGCAGGCAGTGGGCGTTTGCCGGCAACGTGCTATGGCCGGGCACGCGCACGACGGCCAGTTCCTCCAGCCCTCAAAACCAGTGGAACAGCGGACCTTCGGCCAGCCGACGGCTCAACCCGCGATAATCTTCGCCCAACAAGCCGCGAGCACATTGCAACGCAGGGCGCGATAACTGTGCCGTTGATGACGGACGCGGGCCTTGGTGGCGGCGGGTGACAAATATTTCATGTAGCGTGAAACTCACAACCCGTCGCTTTCGGGCAATACCACTTTAATCGGTGGTTTGCCTGATCTTTTTATCGCCTCATGCCCGCATCCTTACCGCTCCGTCTGTTCTGCGGACGCATTCTAGTTAGGCGTGCTCAAACGATAGAACACGGCTGGATTGGCCGGGTTAATCGTAAGGTTTGTGGTGATTACGCTGCTGGTGCCGGGAATCGTCACCCAGTTGGTGCCGAGGCCGGCATTGAGGCTGTTGGTCTGGGCTTGGAGCACCCAGCCTTGATGCGTCGCAGGCCAACTAATCGTCAGGATGTTGTTGGTGACGCCGTAGGTGATGTTGGTTGAGTAGGTGGCCATGCTCGGAATCACCTGGATGGTGCCGTTTGAGCCTAGCAGGTTGGTCCATGTGACTCCGCCACCAGTCACGGTGAGCGTCGAGCCGCCGCTCACAGCTTGGTTAAACAATGTAAAGGTATCACCCACATTCAAAGCTGATCCCAAATTGGTGACGGTGATGGTGCCCGTGCCGGAACTGGACAACGAGCCGCTGACGGCGACTTTATCCGCCGTTTGCGCGTTGCCTTTGTTCAATCGAAAGAAACCGCCGCCGCCCTGAGCGAGAGTCAGGTTGCCACCGATTGTGAAGGTGCCAATCGCCGCCGCCGAGCCGCCGCCGATGCTGGCATTGGTATTCACCACCACGGAACCCACCAGGCTGCCGGAGCCGGCGAGCAAACCGGCGCTGTTGGTGGTGGAACCAGTGTAGGTGTTGGCATTGTTCAAGTAGAGGGCACCAGCACCGGTTTTGGTGAACCCGAACCCGGAACCGCTGACCACGCCCGAGAAGATGGTGGGAGCCGTGTTGGCGACTTGGAAGATGCGATTGGTTTGGGTGCCCAAACCGTCTTGACCCTGAAGGGCGATGGAGCCGGAGAAGGTCAATTGATTCGTGCCTCCAATGATCAGGGTCAGATTGTTGGTCGCGCTGGGATATTGAAGCGGATTCGCAATCGTGCGGGCTCCATCGTAGGCGAGCACCGTGCCGCTTCCGGTCGTTGAGGGCTGTTCAGGGGAAAGCAACAAGGCTCCTGTGCCAATGGGACCGGAAGTCACGTTGCCAATGGTGTCACACCCAAAACCGATCGTGCCCGTGGTGGGAACAGTGCCGCCGGAGTAGGTATTGGCCCCGGCAAGAATTGTGGTGCCACCTCTTTGAACCAAACCGCCGTTGCCGGAAATGACGCCGTTGTAAATCTGCGTGCCAGAGCTGTAGGGAGCCAGAACCGTTCCGTTGTAAACGGCCTGGGCAGTGGATGCGCCATTCAACACCAAATTGCCATTATAAACAGTATTGCCACCATAAACGCGATAACGGTTTGTCGTCGTGGTATCTGGTTGATCCAACGTCAAAGTCTTACCTGCATTTCCAGTCAAGTTTCCCAGAAAAACGCCGGCATAAGATCCAGTGCCATCAAATTTGATGGTAAAATCATCTTGCACTACAACATCACCCTCGATACCGGATGCTGCCCCGCCAGCGGTCATAATTTCCATTTTCCCCCCCGCCTTTGCCAGAGTTACCGGCCCGGTGCCCAGACCACCCAAGTTACCCAAGCGCAGATTGGCCGCAGCATTGCTGATAATCGTGCCACCGGTATAAGTATTGGCATTATTGATCGTTAACAGACCATTGCCCTTGTAGATGAGGCTTCCCGGTCCGGCAAAACTGCCGCTGCCCTGAAAGGTGTAAAAACTGCTGGTATGATTTACCGTCACTGAGGAGGCGCTTAAATAAGAACCAACCAAATTTACTATGCCGCCGCCGCCATTGTCATCAAATGTTACTGCGTCACCAAAATTAAAAGTGAATCCCGGGGTCAGGCTGGTATTAAGCCAACTGGCGCTGTTATTCAAATCCCACGCACCGCTGCCCGAATAAATCAAGTTTTTCGCCGTTCCCAAAGATAATGAGTGGATTTCTGAATTGGTGCTATACCCGCCGGCACCATTAATGGTCACAGAATAACCGTTCGCTCCCGAAGCCACATCGCCTGATCCCGCCGGCGAGATGATGAGCTGACTGCTGTTAGCCCCTGAAATATTGCCTCCGTCAACTAAATTCGTGCCATACCGATGCCACTGATAAGTCACATTATATCCGGTGGCATCAACCGAAAAGAAGCAGGACGCACCGTTGGGAACCGTGACATCAACAGGTTGCTGGTTAATTGCAGGAGGGCTTGAAACTGGTGTTATCGATCCAGAAACCTCTATTGAGGACACATCAATAGTGCTTGCCGAACCAGCCACCTTGCTCTGATAACCAAAGCCAAAACCATTAAATCCACCGGTGAGGAAAGTGCTGTTGGCGGCAATCCCGCCATAACTCACCACAACGGTGCCGCCGGTGCCGATCCCGGAATAAAGCGTGTTGGTAATGGCAAGACTGTTCACGTCGTTCATCGTGATGGAAAGAACCTCCGTGTAGGCTTCTCCTGTGTTAAGCGACACAGGGGTGGACGCCGAGGATGCAATAGTAGCTTGCCCCCGGGCCGTGCTGGAGCTGCTGCCGGACAAGACCAGTTCCTGATTCCATCCATCCGTTGCGGATGCCTGTGACGGCCGGGTCAGGATCTTGCTGGTGCCACTGACAATTTGGCCAAAATAG
>JAJXXI010000372.1 GCA_021781185.1 bacterium | reverse complement strand
TTGGACAGCATTGTGATCGTGCGCCCCAAAACCAGCCGCCGCCGGCGGCAGAACTTGTGTGCGGACAAGGGCTATGCGGGGCGTCCCGCCGCGCAGGCCATGCAGCAATGCGGTTACACACCGCATGACCGGCTTTTGAGCATCTTGACGGATACCAGCACCAGCCTCGGCATTATGAGAGAGGGAAATCCAACCACCACCAGCCCGAACTATCTGACCTGCGGCCCCGGGGCCGGTCATTCGGTAGTGTATGCGCTAGCCACTTCCGGTAACGGGTATAATCTGACGAATATCACGGTCTATGGTGGATGGTCGGATGGTAACCGGGATCAACAAGCCTATACGATCTCCTATTCAACCGTCGCACAGCCGACGGTTTTCATGCCGTTGACGGTTGTCAATTACAACCCGGTGAATCCAATCGGCTTGTCGTTGGTGCGGACAGAATTGATTCCGGCCATGGGATCACTCGCTACGAACGTATCGGCGGTGATGTTTGATTTCACCACCCCTTATCCGGAATACGGCTATTGTGGGGTTGCAAAGATCACGATGAATGGATTTGTTTCGGTGAATTCGGATCAAAAGCCGGTCATCACCCAAACGAACGAGCAAAATATGGCTCCAGATTGGGTGGTGACGCCCAACCTGATTGCCGGACAATTACCCAGCAGTTCTGCGGGTTCCGACACGCTGGCGGGAGGGAGTTTTACCAACCTGACCGATGGTTTGGTTAACGTGAACGGCACTAATGTTGCGAGCTGCGGCGACCAAGGCGGTGCCTGCACGTCCCTAACCTACACTTGCACCAACGGCAGTTGGAACATAACGAACATTGCGGTTTACACGGGATGGCCAGATTACGGCCGGGCCGGACAATTCTATAATGTCAGCTATTCGACCTTGTCTGCGCCCGCGACGTTCTTGCCGTTGACCAGCGTGTATTATGATCCAAGCTTCAGCAACACAAATACATGGGCCACTCGTGTGGATATTGCTCCTCCCTTGGGCCAGGCCCTGCTTGCCACCAATGTTGCTGCCATTCACTTTGACTTCACCCCGCAAGGCAGTCAGGACTTCGGCTGGTCGGGTTATACGGAAATCGTATTGCAGGGCACGAATTTGCCGTCGGCGATGGTGATACCGCCGGTTATGGGCAAGTCAATGGTGTCAGGCGACCACCTGATTGTGACCGGCACCGGGGGCACTCCGAACAGCAGTTACACTTGGCTGACTACGACTAATCTGGCTGCACCGATCATCTGGACAACCAACAGCACCGGCACTTTGGATGGCACGGGTTCGTTCTCCAATTCCATTCCAATTGGCACCATTCCAGCCAGCTACTTTCGGATACGGCTGCCATGAGATGCGGGGTTGAGTAAATATGATCAACGTCCCGAGGACACATGTTCTCGGGACGTTGACCGGCAAACAAACCGTGAAGTGTTGGTGAACAAACAACCGGGGAATGGGAATTTTGAAGATGGCTTGAGGCCAACTGTTGCAAACGCGTTGAGAACCTTATGAAATCAAAATATATCATCATTGAATACAATGGAGAGGATGGGGTGATTGTGTTCTCACCCTTCATCACGCATCAAGATGTAGCCGAAAATTTTAAAATCAAATCCGCCGGTAACTGCGAGTTGAAGGACGCGGAAGGGTGGGTGGTCAGTGGCAACTCGGTTTCATTGAATTGTTGCCCCAGACCGCAAGATGCCGAAATTTTGAACCGTCACTTGTTAAGGAAGTGGCCGCTTCATTCTCTAAAACAACAAATAGTCCAAAACATAATATAATGACCAAACCAATAGCAGATGATTCGGGGGGTTCACTGGGAGTCCGACAAAGGAATGCGTTTACATTGATAGAACTCCTTGTGGTGATTGCCATCATTGCCATTCTGGCTGCGATGCTGTTGCCGGCATTGTCGGCGGCCAAACAAAGTGCTTACAAGGCCCAATGTGCCAGCAATCTCAAACAGTGGGGCCTTGCCGTCAATATGTATGCGGGGGATTATCAAAATCGCTTTCCAGATCTTAGCGCCAGTAATCCCAACGCGGCAGGGGCCAAGGACTTGGCCTACATGCCAGACACTTTTGATACCTGGTTTTACCAGCCCTATTTATACAAGAATAATAGTTCAGGGAATACTGTGGCCTTGAATACCGTGATGTATTGCCCAACTGATCTGTGGCATCGGCAGGTTGTATTGGCCACTGGCGTCCAGAACCTCATCGGTTACAATTATCTGCCCGGACGGGATATGGCCGCCGGCGGTGGAGAATTTATCAACTACCCTGGTCCGGTAACGGCTTGGATGACCGGCCGGCCAAAGTTGGGTGGACAATATCGGCTGGCACCCATAATGATTGATCGCTTGCAATGCAATTATACCACCAGCGCTTCATGGGTTTCCACTGTTGGCGGAGTTTCGATTCAGTCCGGCGTCCATCGCGGTCGCTCTGGAATTCCAACCGGCGCCAATTTTCTTTATGAGGACGGGCATGTTTCTTGGTTGAAATTTACCTGGAAAAACAGATTTACAGATCCAATCACAATCGGTGGAGCCATCGGTTTGGGAAGCAAAGGGACCCAGGTAAATGAAGATTATTTTGTGCCTGCAGCTGAAGGGTATGGCCCGTGGTGAGAATCGTTCGATCTTCGGTGATTGAATTTGCTCAACTTTCCGGGCGGTTTTATTTATGAAGCACGTTCTCGTTACGTTGGTTTCCATTGCAATGTGGTTGCCAATGGCGTTATTTGCGACCGAAAGCCAGGCAGCCGGATTCGGTGGTCTTGAGCCACATACTTTCTGCACAATTTTGACGGCGAGGGATACCGATGCGCGTTTGACGGAACAACCTGTCGGTGGGGTCGGCAAAATATCTGACAGTTCGATTGCAACGGTTTTTATTGATCCCTCCCGTCAGTTCCAAAGCATCCTTGGCTTTGGCGGCGCATTCACCGAGGCGGCGGCCGTTACCTGGCAAAAAATGAGCCCGAGCAACCGGCAAGCCGTCATCAACGCGTATTTTGATCCGGTCACCGGACTTGGATACACACTTTGCCGGACGCACATCAACAGTTGTGATTTTTCCTTGAGCAACTATGCCTATGACGAAGTGCCCGGTGACACGGAGCTGAAGCATTTCTCCATTGCCCGGGATGAAAAGGCGTTGTTGCCGATGATCCAAGCCGCCCTGGCGGCCAGCAAGGAGCCGTTCAAACTGTTCGCCACGCCGTGGAGTCCGCCCGCCTGGATGAAGACCAACGGACAGATGAACCATGGTGGGAAACTGAAGCCAGAATACCGTCAAGCCTGGGCTGAATATTTTGTCCGCTATATTCAGGAATACAAAAAGCAGGGCGTGCATATCTGGGGTCTGACCATGCAGAATGAACCGGAGGCGAACTCGCCTTGGGACAACTGCCTTTATTCGCCCACGGAAGAGCGTGATTTCATCCGGGATTACCTCGGGCCGACGCTCAAGCGGGCGCATCTGCAAAACGTAAAAATCATGGCTTGGGATCATAACCGCGATGACATGGATGAATATGCCGACGTGCTGTATTCCGACCCGGTCGCGAGCAAATACGTTTGGGGAACAGCGTATCACTGGTATTCCGACGGGGCCTTTCAAAACATGACGATGCATCACGATGCGTGGCCGCAGAAGCCGTTGCTGGCGACGGAAGCCTGTCAGGACGGGGGGCCGCATATTGGTGATTGGGGCATGGGGGAACGCTATGCATCGGCCATCATCAGCGACCTGAACCGCTGGTCAGTCGGTTGGGTGGACTGGAATCTGGTGTTGGATAAGCGAGGCGGACCCAATCACGCGAATAATTTTTGCAGCGCGCCAATCATTGCCGATATCCAGCATGACAAACTGCTATTTCAAAGCTCGTATTATTACATGGGACAGTTTTCCCGATTCATTCGGCCTGGTGCCAAACGGATTCTCTGCTCCTCATCACAAAATGATCTTCAAGCCACAGCCTGTGCTAATCCCGATGGAACGGTTGCGGTTGTCGTGCTGAACCGCAATGATCAGCCCATAAAATTCAACTTGAAAAGCCTGAAAACTGCGACTCCGGTGGCGCTTCCGGACCACGCCATTGCCACTTATCTTTTTAAGGCGAGAGACCTGTGATTTTATTCCAATGCCTTGGCCACGCTGAACAACAGAAACGTGACGTAGCGCTCTGGACGGATACCCATGTAATGATTGGTGTTCGCAGATTTATGCAATTAACGATTAAGAGATTTTCAAAACTTCCAGCCTTGCTGTTGTGTTTTATTGCCCGCGCATTGGCTTTGGTTGCTCAACCAGCGGGTCAGGATACCAATCGGGCCACCGACCCGGTGATTGAAAAGAAAGTTGCGCACATTCTTGATCAGATGACGCTGAAGGAAAAAGTGGCCATGTGCGTCGGTGCGGGCAATATGGATTTTAGCGGTGTGCCCCGGTTGGGCGTTCCTAAAATGAGATGCGAAGACGGACCGAGCGGACCACATGGAGGCCTTACCACGGCTTTTCCCGTTGGCGTGGCCTTTGGAGCCACCTGGAATCCAAAGCTGATTGAGCAGGCCGCCGAAGTCATGGGAGAGGAAACGCGGGCATTGGGCGTTAGTATGTTGCTTGGCCCCGGTTTGAATATCCAACGCGATCCGCTGGGGGGACGTTTTTTTGAGTATTACACAGAAGATCCCTGGTTGAACAGCCAGCTTGCGGTGGCGTATGTCAAAGGCGTTCAAAGCCAGCATGTCGCCTGTTGTCTGAAGCACTTTTTGTGCAACAATCGCGAAGACAACCGTAACAAATACATGTCAATGGTGGATGCCCGCACTCTCAATGAAATCTATTTTCCCGGATTCAAAGCCGCAGTGCAGGAAGGTGGCGCTTGGGCCGTGATGACTGCCGCGAATGGCTTGAATGGGGATTATTGCAGCGACAGCAAATACCTGTTACATGACATCTTGAAACAAAAATGGGGGTTTGATGGCATGGTTCTGACTGACTGGCTGGGCACGCGTTCCACCGTGAAGGCGGCCTTTGCAGGACTTGACGTTGCCATGCCTTATTCGAATGACTCCAAATTTGGCACGCCGCTTTTGAATGCCGTGAGGGAGGGAAAAGTCCCCGAAGCAATCGTAGATGACAAAGCACGCCGGGTGCTTCGCACTATGGCGCGGGTTGGCCTGCTTTCAGGAATTTCTCCGACTTCCGGGGGCGTGATCAACACCAGGGAGCATTTCGAAATGTCGAAACGCGTTGCGGAAGAGAGTTTGGTCCTGCTTAAGAACGAAAAGCAAACCCTTCCGCTCGAACTCGCCCGGGTGCATAAGATTGTTGTGGTGGGACCCAATGCGAACCAGCGATTTTGTTTGCCTGGACTGGGCGGAAGTTCGTGGCAATGTTCCGCCTATGAAATCACTCCCCTACAGGGCGTGCGGAATGCCGTCGGAACCAATGCGGAGGTGCAATACTTTTCATCGGAGGACTTGGGGAACTTTA
>JAJXXI010000741.1 GCA_021781185.1 bacterium | reverse complement strand
ACCAGAATCAGGCCATACCAGAGTTGCAACCGCCACTTGATGGATTTGAAAATCTTCATTCGATGCAATAGCCGTGCCCGCGACGCGTCACGATGAATTCCGCGCCCAGTTTTTTGCGGACGTTGGAGACATGAACATCGAGCAAATTGGACAGCGAGCTTTCGCTCTCGTCAAACAGATGCTCGTAAAGCTGCGTGCGTGTGACCACTTCTCCGCGATGCAGCGCCATGAATTCCACCAGCGAATATTCGCGCGCCGTGAGTTCCACCGGCTTGTCCTTGAGGAAGACATTCCGTGCCGCCGTGTCCACTTTCACGTCGCCAATCTCAATGACGTTCGTGGTCCTGTTTGCGCTGCGGCGGATGATGGCGCGGAGACGGGCGAAGACTTCCTCCAGATCAAACGGCTTCACGACGTAATCGTCCGCGCCAGTGTCGAGGCCTTTCACACGGTCACGCGTCTGGTCGCGGGCCGTGAGCATGAGCACGGGCGTCTTCTTGGCCTTCCGGAGGCGTTTGAGAATCTCCCAGCCGTCCAGGCCGGGCAACATCACGTCCAGCACGATGGCGTCGTAGTCCGTGCCCCCGGCGTTGAAGAATCCGTCATCGCCGTTGTCGGCGGTATCCACGGCGTAACCCTCTTCACGCAGCGCCTGGGCCAGGCTCGCAAGCAAATCAGGTTCATCTTCGACAATCAGGATTCTCATGACGGTGCGCAGCAGTTTTAACACAGCTTCGCGACGTCGTCACTCTCGCAGGCGTAACCTTAAGCCAAGATGAAGAATGAATAAGAAACCGGCGCGACAAACCTGTGTTGGCAGGGCGAGTCAATCCTCTGCACGCCGAATTATCGTCGTCCGCCGCTGGCTCCGGCCAATCCGCCCACCATCACCCCAACGCCGCAAGGCAGATGACCGCACTGCCAGAATACGTGAACAGGTCTTGCCGCCGATTACAGATGCAATTGCGCAGCACGAGTCACTGAAGAATCTGTTGGTTAAGTGACGGCAACAGGCAAAGCGGCCAGCCGGCAGCATTCGATTCCAAGTTCGACTGCGTGCTCTGCGGCGGGGGAAAATACACGAGCATCAAACATCGCGGCTTTTAATTGCTCAATACCTAACTCAGCAGCGCGACTGTTTGGCGCAGATCGTTTCCATTGGCACGACGGACCGCTGTTCCAAAGCCAGCCCTTCGAGAACAACGAACTGGACCGCACATTCACGGTTTCCAGCCGCGAGAGCGTGCCGCTGAACGCCGAGGATCAGTCGGCGCTGGTGGCATTTCTGAAGACTCTGACGGATGAAGAATTCATGTCCGCCATTATTGCTGCGAACGTGGCATAAAAAATTTCAGCAAGTTTTCCACTTCACGTCTGCTTAAGGTTGCCTCTGCTAGATTGACCTCATGAAAAATAAAAACACACGCAAGCCGGAAGGCTGCACGACGCGGATTGCGGTCGTCTGCCCGGCAGCACCAACGACATTCGCCGTGCGGGTGATTTTTAAAACACCGCGTGCCATATGAATACAAATTTTGGTTTAAATCCGAATGCAGACAGACGCTGGATGGTCGTTGATGACAACGCTGACACTTTGACGCTCATGCAGCAAATGCTCCAGGAACTAGGCGGCAAAGCGGTGGAATCTTACGCCTCGCCAGCAGAAGCGCTCACCGTGGTCGTAGCCGATCCGGAGAAATTTGAACTGGTGATCACGGATTTTGAAATGCCGGTGATGAACGGGCTTGAACTCAGCCGCTGCTTGCGCGCTTCCGCTCCGGGGCTAAAAATCATTCTGGCCACCGGCAGCGGTTTCTTCCGGGAGCGATTTGTCCGCAATGTCGGGTTGAACGGCTTGCTGAACAAGCCGTTTCCCATGGTGACGCTTCGCAACATCCTTTCCCGGGCAGGCGTGAAACTTGAAACACCAGCCCGCGCGTAAAATTTCACACCCGAACGCAAACAACAAATAAAACTATGAAAACAAAAATCGCACTCCTCGCACTGGCGCTCGGCGCATCAACCTACCTGGCCAGCGCTCAAGATAATCCGACGACGGCAGACAGCCAGCCGCCGCCGGCGCAAAGTGAAAACGGGCCTGGCGGAATGAATGGTCAACACCGGCCCGGTGGCCGTGGCGGTTTTCACCTGCTGCCACCGCGCGCCGAGCAGATGCTCCAGTTGACCGACGACCAGAAGAAACAAGTTGCCGCGCTCGAAGTGGAGACGAAGGCGAAACTCGGAAAAATTCTCACCGCTGAACAGATGCAGAAACTGAACCACCTGAGTCCCCCGATGCGTCCGGGTGGTCCCGGTGGCCGGGATCGCGGCTTCGGCGGCAATCAAGCCGGCGGTGAAAACAATGGTCCGTCCGGTTCGCCGCCCGCCGATGGCAATGATATGAATCCTACAGCCGGCCCGCCGCCGGCTGACAACTGAAGTGCTTCCGTTCGTGTGAACGGCAGGCGGCGGACTGGCGAAAATCCGGGTGTGAAACAGCCAGTCCGCCGCTCTTTCAATTTTGCGCGGCCGGAGCTGCTTTAACAGTCAGCCGAAGAGCGGCCAGAAGCGCGGCACCAACGGAAATCCCGCCGCAAACGACATAAGGCAGCATCGGAATGTGAACATAAAAGGAGGCGGCGAAAATCGGCCCGACGATTCGCGCCAAAGCCCCGGCGCTTTGCGCCACGCCGATGGTCGCCCCCTGTTCGTTCGCGGGAGTCAGATTCGATAGCAGCCCGAACAACGGGGCGCGGGTCAGGCTGGATCCGATGGAGAGAAGCGCCAGCGCCAGCAGCATTTTGATCCAAGGCCCGTCCGCCAAGCTGAATACCGCGTGCCAGTTCAACGGACCATCCCCCTTGATAAATGGAAGGAGTCCGAGCGCGGTGCCGGTGCAAAGCAGGCTCAGCGCAATCAACTTCGGTTCCCCCAGCAGCTTCACCATCCGGCCAATCAATCCACCCTGGATGAACGCGCCGATCAAACCGCAAAACACAAAGAGTGTAATGACCGTCGTCGCCGGCTTGGTTTCATCCATGGTGAAGTGCAGGTTGAAATTGTCGTTCACCAGCAGCGGCAGGGTGCTTTCAAAACAACTGAAGGCGAACGTGGCGAGAAAGAAAATCAAAATCAGCAGGCCGATCTTGGGATGCGACAACGTGTGACTCCATTGCGCAAAGCGCGGGCGGTTGCCGGCGTGGGCGGAACCAGGCTGGAGACTCTCAGCCAGAATGCTGTAGGCCAGAATAAAATTCAGCGCGCACAGTGCTGCCGCCATCCAGCCTGGCGCGGTGGCACCGCCAAATTTCAATGCAATGCCGCTGATGGCCGGACCGAAAATAAAACCGAGACCGAAGGCCATGCCGATCAGCCCCATGCGTTTCGAGCGTTTTTCCGGTGGCGTGATGTCCGCGATGTAAGCCTGGGCGACGGTGATGTTGCCGCCGCACGCGCCGGCGAAGAGGCGCGAGACGAGCAACGCCCCGAGGGCGAAGGTGGGATTCTGAATGCCCGAGGCAATGGCAAACAGCACATACGACAGCGCCGCACCGGCGGTGCTGATCAGGAGAATCGGGCGGCGGCCATGCCGGTCGGAAAGCTTTCCCCAGATGGGCGAGAAGATAAACTGCATGGCAGAGAAGGAGGCGATGATGAAGCCGATGAGCCAGCCGCTCGCGCCGTAATGCCGGCTATACATCGGGATCAGCGGCACGACGATGCCAAAGCCGATGAGGTCCATGAAGACCGTGAGAAAAACAACGAGCATTGATGGTTTGCGATTCATTCAGTTTATAAATTTAGGTCTTTTAGATAGTTTGTTTCACCACACAACTCAAAATTAAAAAATAAAAACTTGAATTCTGCGCCGGCGAATAACCGGTGGAAAAGTAAAACGAAGTTTCGCTTGCCGCCAATTTCGCAGCGGCGATTCTGTGCGAATGATTGATTCCGAACAAGTGGCAGGCACTGCTGAATTTCATCCTTTTGAAGGAATGCGGCTGACAACCAAATCGCCGGGAGACATGGCTTGCGCGAAATTTATTAATGGGAAATTGCTCATCCCATATTCTCGTGATGGAATTGGAAAACCCATTGGCCATTATTATGATTGCAAGGTGATTGAAGGAACTTTGCATTGCCGGTTTGAGCATTTTGACTCTGCACATGCGGGTGTGCTCTTTCTCTCTGTTGGACCGAATCACACACCTCGCGGCGGACCATGGACAAACCAGCATTTAACAGAAGCCGACCGTCAGGATTGTTCCAGATGGACCAAATCATTACCGCGGATGAAACCTGTCGTCTGGGTTCGCATCCTTAAACAGGCAATTCCGGTTTGGGCAGAAAAATATTTTCAGGAAGGCTGGCCAAAAAAAATTGATTTTGAAAATGCCTTGCAAGCTCAGCAATTTACCCTCGGATTTCTATGATTAATTCTGTTTCCGAACACACAGGCGGCGGCCCCGATTTAAAAAAGAACAGGCGACAAAAAGCGGGGCACGGGGGATCCCTCCCCGCCTTGGACCGGCTGCCACCACATGACATTCAGATGGAAATGGGTGTTCTTGGCTGCTGTCTGCTCTCGCCCAACGAATGCATCGGCGAGTGCATCGAGAAACTCAAGGACGACGGCAAGTCCGCGTTCTACGACCTCCGGAACCAGACGGTTTACGAGACGCTGGCGGCAATGTTCAACACGCGCCTGCCGGTTGACCTGATCACCGTGCAGCAAAATCTGAAGGACCGGCAGTTGCTGGACCAGGTCGGCGGACTGCCGTATTTGAACCAGTTGCAGGATGCGGTGCCCAGCGCGGCCAACCTGAGCTACTACCTGGAGATCGTCCGGGAGAAATATCTGCTGCGGAAACTCATCACCACGTGCAGCGGCGTGGTCGCGAAAGTTTACGATTTCGAGGGCGAGGTGGAGTCGCTGCTGGACGAGGTGGAGAAGGAGATTTTGCGCGTGAACGAGTCGCGCGTGCAGAACGGCGTGATTCCCATCAACAACCTGGTGCATGAGGCGATTGCGACGATTGAAAACTATTTTGGCCGGCAGGGCCAGCTCGGCGGACTGGCGACGGGCTTCCTGGATTTGGACAAGATGACGGACGGCCTGCACGGCGGGGAAATGATCATCATCGCGGCGCGGCCTTCGATGGGCAAAACGTCGCTGGCGATGAACATTGCCGAGCATGTGGCGATGGAGCTGAAGCTGCCGGTGGGGGTGTTCAGCCTGGAGATGAGTTCGGCCTCGCTGATCCTGCGCATGATGTGTTCGCTGGCGCGGGTGAATCTGCGAAGCATCCGGGAGGGGTTTATGAGCGAGGCGGATTTCCCGAAGCTGACGAATGCGGCCGGCCGGCTTTCGGCGGCCAAGCTGTTCATTGACGACACGGCGGGACTTTCGATTTTGCAGCTCCGGGCGCGGGCGCGGCGCATGGCGCAGCAACATGGCATCAAGCTCTTTGTCATTGACTATTTGCAGCTTCTCAACTCTACTGCGGCGCGAGCAAAAGAGAACCGGCAGCAG
>JAJXXI010000506.1 GCA_021781185.1 bacterium | reverse complement strand
TTGATCGGCAACATTGACGACTACGGTTATCTCATGGCCACGGTGGAGGAACTCGCCGCCAGCACCAATCTTCCCGCCGACCAGATTCTCAAGGTTCTGAAAGTCATTCAGGGTTTTGAACCTGCGGGCGTCGGTGCGCGGGATTTGCGTGAGTGCCTGATGCTCCAACTGGAACGCGCCGGCAAGGATGAAACTTTGGAATATCGTATTATTCGCGACCAGATGGAGGCGCTGGGCAAGCGGCGAATTCCCGAGATTGCCCGCGGCACGGGCCAGTCCGTGGAAGACGTTCAAGCAGCGCTGGCCCGCATTGGCCGCCTGGATCCCCGGCCCGGACGCGCTTTTCTCCCGGCGGTCGAACAATACGTCGCGCCCGAAGTCTTCGTCGTAAAAAACGGTGATGACTACATCGTCACCACCAATGACGAACAGATTCCGCATTTGCGCATCAGCAATGTTTACAAGGACCTGATGTCCGGCGGCGAGAACAACGCCGAGGTGAAAAACTACATTCGCGAAAAGATCCGCGCGGGCAAGTTCCTGATCAAGAGCCTGCATCAACGCCAGACGACCATTGCCAACATCGGCAAGGAAATCGTCAAGCGGCAGCGGGAGTTCATGGACAAGGGCGTCGCGCATCTCAAGCCCATGACCATGGCGCAGGTGGCCGAGGTGGTGGGCGTGCATGAAACCACCGTGAGCCGCGCGGTCTCGGGCAAATACATCCAGACGCCGCAGGGCGTGTTCGAGATGAAATTCTTCTTCACCGCCGGCCTTCAGACCGCCAGCGGCTCGGATGTTTCCAACACCAGCGTGAAGGACATGATTGCCGACATTTTTAATAGCGAGAATAGCGGCAAACCGCTGTCTGATCAGGAAGTCGTCAAGATGCTTACGGAAAAGGGCATCAACATTGCCCGCCGCACCGTGGCCAAATACCGCGATGAACTGGGCATCCTGCCCTCCAATCTGCGGAAAGTTTACTGAATCGGCTTACCACACATCCACCGGCCCTCGGGGGACGGGAATGTGATGTCGTTGTGTCGATTCCGGTTCGCGCATGAAAGAAGCCACCAGCGGCGCCGGCTGGAAGCGGATTTGCAGTTCGCCGTTCTCGTCCAAAAATTGTTCCCGCCAGTGCCGGTAGTTTTCCAGCACGTCCAGAAACTGCGCCTTGGTCGCGACCTGGACGACGTGTTTGTTGAATTCGTGGCACGGGCCGAACCGTTTGGCATACCACGGCGCGACTTTGCGAAACATCCGGCAGCCAAGTTCCTCGCCAAACACTTCCACCATCAAATCCAAGTGCCGGCACATGACCCGCGCACGTTCATCAAAATCTTCCTCGGGCAACAGCTCGCCGGTTTGCAGCAGATGCACCGTCCGCTTGAAAATCCAGGGATCATAAAACGCGCCGCGCCCGATGCTCACGCCGGCACAGCCGGTTTCATCCAACATTTTTTTGGCGGCCTGCGGCGTCACAACGTCGCCGTTGCCGATGACCGGAATGGCTTTCACCGCCTCCACGACCTTGCGGATGCCGGCGAGATTAACGGTGCCGCCAAAACCCTGTTCGCGCGTCCGGCCGTGGACGAAGATCGCCGCGACGCCGGCGTCCTCCAGCGCCCGCGCCAAATCCGGCGCGGTGATGTTCTGGTCGTCCCAGCCCAGCCGCATTTTGGCGGTGACGGGGATTTTTACGGCGGCGACCATGCCGCGGACCAGCGCGGCGGTCTTGTTCAATTCCGTCATCATGGCCGAGCCGCCGCCAATTTTAACCACTTTTTTCACGGGACAGCCCATGTTGATGTCCACGGAAACCGCGCCGCGCGATTCCGCGATCAATGCGGCGTCACGCATCTCGCCGGGCACGGAGCCGAACAATTGCACGGCCAGCGGCGAATCCGCCGGACGCGTCTCGATGAGTTTGAACGCCTTCTCGCGTTTTTCGAGGAGCGAACGGGCATTGACGAGGTCGGTGGTGCAAAGGCCGACGCCCCCAATTTCACGCACAACCAGGCGGAAGGGCAGGTTGGTGTAACCCGCCAGTGGCGAGAGAAATAGGTTGGATTTGAGTGGCAACGGACCAATTTGCACCGGGGCAGAATAGGCCAAAGTCGTTCATTGCGAAAGGCCGAACACCATGTTACCCTTCACAGACAAAATGCTAGACAACGATTTCAACAAGAAGGACAGCGGCGGTCAGAAGAAACCGCCGGGCAACGGCGTGAACAAAATCAACACGTTCACGCTGCTGGCGTGGGCCGGCATCATTGCGGCGACCGTGGGGTTGTTCATGATGAAGAATCATTATGAGTCCCCGTCCGTCGTGCTGTCGCAGTCGGAATTTTACCAGAAATTTGAGTCCAACCAGATCGCCCATGCGACCATTAATCTGGGCGGCCAGTCTTCGCTGACCCCCGTCACCGGCGCGTTTTACCAAACCGACAAGGATGGCAAAAAGACGGAAGTGGCCTTCACCGCGCCAAACGCCTATTTCACCCAGAAAATGCTCGATCAACTTTTGGCGCCGCCAACCAAGGTTGAAGTGGGCGCGCCCAATGCCATGTTGATGAATGTCATCTGGGGGGTGGCGCCTTTCGTGATTCTGGCTCTCCTGTTCTGGTTTTTCTTCATCCGCCAGATCAAGGCGGCCGGCCGGGGGGCCATGAGCTTTGGCAAGAGCAAGGCCCGGATGCTGGCCAAAGACCGGAACAAAACCACCTTCAAGGATGTTGCGGGTGTCGAGGAGGCGATTGATGAGGTTTCCGAACTGGTTGAATTTTTGAAGGACCCGAAGAAGTTCCAGCGCCTTGGCGGACGCATTCCCAAGGGGGTGCTGATGGTCGGCCCGCCCGGCACCGGCAAGACGCTGCTCGCGAAGGCCATCGCCGGCGAGGCGGATGCGGCGTTCTTCAGCATCAGCGGTTCGGATTTCGTGGAGATGTTTGTCGGCGTGGGCGCGAGCCGCGTGCGCGACATGTTTGAACAGGCCCGCAAAAGCACGCCGTGTCTGATCTTCATTGATGAAATTGACGCGGTGGGCCGCAGCCGGGGTCACGGCCTCGGGGGGGGCAACGACGAACGCGAACAAACCTTGAATGCGTTGCTGGTTGAGATGGACGGTTTCGACACGCAGGAAGGCATCATCATCATTGCGGCGACCAATCGCCCGGATGTGCTGGATCCCGCGCTGTTGCGCCCGGGCCGTTTTGACCGCCAAGTCACGGTGAACCTGCCGGATGTCCGCGGACGCGAGGCGATTTTAAAGGTCCACGCCAAGAATGTGAAGCTGGCACCGAACGTGGATTTGTCCGTCATCGCCCGGGGAACCCCTGGTTATTCCGGTGCAGAACTGGCGAACCTGCTCAATGAAGCGGCATTGCTCGCCGCTCGCACGGGCAAGAAGGCCGTGGACCAACCTGAACTCGAAGAAGCGCGGGACAAGGTCCGCTGGGGCCGTGAACGGCGCAGCATGGCGATGACCGACGAGGAAAAGCGCGGGACTGCCTGGCATGAAGCCGGCCATGCACTGGTCAACGTTGTTTTGGAGCACACCCATCCTTTGCACAAGGTGACGATCATACCCCGTGGCCAGTCGCTTGGTTCCACCATGTGGCTGCCCAAAGATGATCTTCACAATCGCAAGCGGAAGGAATTGCAGGATCTCATCGCCGTGACGATGGCGGGCCGCATTGCCGAGGAACTGGTCACCGATGATATTTCCACCGGGGCGGCCGGTGACATTCAACAGGCGACGGTCATGGCCAAGGCCATGGTCATGCACTACGGCATGAGCGACAAGCTGGGCATGGTGCTCTACGGCGACAGCCAGGAATATGTCTTTCTCGGGCGCGACATGATGCGGTCGAAGGAATATAGCGAAACCACCGCCCAGCAGATTGACGGCGAAATCAAACGCATTATTGATGAGGGTTTCAGCACGGCCAAATACGTCATTGATACGCACCGGGACAAGCTGGAGATGATTGCCAAGGCGCTGCTTGAATACGAAACGCTTGATGGCGTGCAGGTCGAGGAAATCATCCGCAACGGCACTTTCACGCCGCCGCCCAAGCCACCGGTGAATCCCACGCCCATGATGGGCGCTCCAGCCGGAACACCGCTGCCGGAATCGCCGGCCAAACCGGCACCGCCCAAGCTGCCCGGGCTCGGGACGCCGGCACCGGCACCGGCAGGTTGAATCACTTCAAAGGCAAAGCGGCGGTCATTTGACCGCCGCTTTTTTGTTTTTAAAAAAAAGCGGGAGTAGGTAGATAACGCAAACAGCGACGGGTTAGCCAGCCAATGTCCGACCCTGTCATGGAAGATGGTTCCATGAATGATCGAAAACATCCTGAGATTGCAAAATCGGACACCCACCTCATCGCCATGCTTTACTTCACCGCAGGCAAACTTCGCCTGCCTCAGTTCTAACTCAACCGAAAACAGCGGGGAACCATCAAGACTCGCATAGTGCGTTGACACTTAAAAGGATCACCCATTAGCGTGGTCGGTCAAGAGCGAAAAAGATTTCCGTCAGCCAGCCTTTCTTTTCTTAAAAGCTGTCTTGATTTTTCCGGGCCGTTGTGGGCGGCGTCCAAGGTGCAATTCGTGCCCGTAATTTCAATCGTTGATTCAGATCCATCACTCCCTTGCGGGAGGTGATCCGTAATCCGTAAAAGGGTCATAAAAGGGTCAGTCCTGCGTCCAAATTACACCGGCTTTCATTCGGCATTCGCTTCTGTCTTCGTTTTGACGGCACGGGCAATTCGTCAAAGATTTTCTGGCTGACCGTTCCACTGGTTTTCCCGCCCCCGGCTTTACGCCTCTGGCTTCGGGGCGGCAGGACCTTTCCCCTCCAGCCACTTCGATTGCAACAGAATGTTGGCCAGCGTGATCAGCCCGCCGCCGATGAGCAGGCGCACGGTGAGGTTTTCGTTGGCGTAGCTGATGCCGGCCCAACGGGAAAAAACTACGGGCAGGAACAAGGCCATGACGCTCGCGAAGACCGGTTCCGCGCAATAGATCAACCCCGCCTCGGTGGCGGTGACGCGGCGTTGCCAGGTGTTCATGAGGATGAAGGCGGCAAGCGTGCAGAACAGGACGATGATGGCCAGGAATCCGCCCGCCGCCGGCGACGCGTAAGCCTGCCACCACGCGGCGGCGGAGGGTGCCGTGAACCATGCCAGCGGCGCTGCCACCGCCGCCGTGGCCAGCAGCATCACGACGGTCAGGCACAAGGGGCGGTTTGTTGCGTAACGCGGATGTTCAAGCGTGAGGATTTGCCCGGTGAACAACAGCGAGGCGACGAGCGTTTCCAGTTCACCCCGGCCCAGTTTGATGGAATGAAAATTGATTTCCGCGAGCACGGCCACCCCGGACACCACCAGCATCACGCTTAAAAAGATTTTCAAGGATGGCCAGCGACGACTGACGAGCGCCACCCAGACAGGGATAAAAACGCAATAACCCTGCGTCAGAAAGGCCGAGGTGGAGGCGGACGTATAGGCCAGGCCGTCCATCTGGAATA
>JAJXXI010000359.1 GCA_021781185.1 bacterium | reverse complement strand
TGAATTATCGTCCGTCGCTCTGGAAATCCATCGGCGGCCTCAAGAAAGCTCAGGAAGTGAACCGGGAAATCGCCAAACACGTGGACGTAATGATCGGCAACGAAGAGGATTTCACCGCTTCGCTTGGCTTTGAAGTCAAAGGTGCGGACCACAATCTGAGCACGATTGAAACGGACGCGTTCAAGGCGATGATCGAAACCGCCGTCAAGGCGTATCCGAATTTCAAAGTGGCCGCGACGACTCTGCGCCGGGTCATCACTGCGACCAAGAACGACTGGAGCGCGATTCTCTGGCATGACGGGAAATTTTTCGAGAGCCGCAAATATCCGGAGCTGGAGATTTTGGACCGCGTTGGAGGCGGCGACAGTTTTGCCAGCGGGCTGCAGTTTGGATTTCTTGAATTCAATGATCCACAGCAGGCGGTTGAATACGGCGCGGCGCACGGCGCGCTGGCTGCGACCACCCCCGGCGACACCTCGATGGCCACGCGCCGGGAAGTGGAAAAGACTTTTGGCGGCGGCAGCGCCCGGGTGCAGCGGTAACATTTAACCACCAATCGGAGGGCCGAGTTCCACGAGGCCCTGAACAAAAAACAGGGGACTCGTGGAGCTCGCCCCTCTGGAAAATATTATTATGAAAACACCAGCAGAACTGTTCTCACTCAAAGGCAAAGTCGCGGTCGTCATCGGTGGCACGGGTGTGCTGTGCGGTGAAATGGCCGAAGGACTGGCCATCGCCGGTGCCGCAGTGGCTCTCGTGGGTCGCGATGCCGCCAAGGCGCAGGCGCGGCTCGATAAGATCGCCAAGGGCGGCGGCAAGGCGGAATTCTTCTCCTGCGACACCACGTCCAAGGCGGGACTGGAGCAACTGCTCGCGGACGTGCTGAAAAAGCTCGGTCGCGTGGACATCCTCGTGAACGGTGCGGGCGTGAATTCGCCGACCCCATTTTTCGATATTCCCGAGGATGAATTTGACCGGATCATCACGGTGAATTTGAAGGGCGTGGTGCTCGCCTGCCAGGTATTCGGCAAATATCTGGTCGGACGGAAGTCCGGCAGCATCATCAATCTGGGTTCCGCGTCGGGGCTGACGCCGTTGTCGCGCGTCTTTACCTACTCGGCGTCCAAGGCGGCGGTCCACAATCTTTCCAAAAACCTCGCGCGCGAGTGGGCGACCTCTGGCGTGCGCGTGAATATTTTGGTGCCCGGCTTTTTTCCGGCGGAGCAAAACCGCAAGGTGCTCAACCCCGAACGCGTGGCGCAGATCATGGGCAAGACGCCGATGAAACGCTTCGGCGAGGCGCATGAACTTGTCGGCGCGACGCTGCTGCTGGCGTCGGACGCGGGCAGTTTCATCACCGGCGCGGAACTCGTTGTGGACGGCGGGTTCGATGCGATGAGTATTTGATCCAGCGTAAAGCGAAACAGCCCGTTGAAGCCGAGCTTCAACGGGCTGTTTTTGTTTCTACTGGTGATTACAGGTCGGTAATCGGCTTGTGGCGCGGCACCAGCGCCTTCATCAGCCCCCAGGCAATCAAATAGCTCAGGGCGCACACGATGAACATGATCAGGTAGGCTGTCTGCGGATTCTTCTTAAACGCGTCGGTGAGCGTCCCGGCCAGCAATTGCACGATCACGCCGCCAATGCCGCCGGCCGTCGTCCCAATGCCGGTGACCGAGCCGACGGCTTTTTTGGGGAACATGTCGGAAACCGTGGTAAACAGGTTCGCCGACCATGCCTGATGCGCCGCCGCCCCGATGCAAATGGTGGCCACCGCCAGCACGGACGCCATGTGGCCGAAACGGGCTACATCGCCGAAATATTGCGTGGAGAGAACCAGCAAGGGTGCCAGGGCGATGAGAAACATCGCCGTCATGCGCGCTTTGTAAACCGGCATGCCTTTCTTGATGAGGGTCATGGGGATGCTGCCGCCGTAAATGCTTCCCACAATTGCTACGCCATAAACGATGAAGGTGGGCAGGATGACTTGGGCCTTGGTCATGTCAAATTGCTTGAACAGGTAATCGGGCAGCCAGAACAGGTAGAACCACCAGATGCCATCCGTCATGAATTTGCCCACAAAGAAGGCCCAGGACTGCCGGTAGCCGAAAAGTCTCCACCAGGATACTTTGGCCTTGTCATCGTTGGTTTCGACCACCGTTTTGTCATCGTCAATGTGGATGTAATCGTATTCGGCTCGGGACAGCCGTTTTTGTTTGCCGGGCGATTCATAGAGCCAGAACCAGAAGAAAAGCCAGAGGAAACCGGCCGCACCGGTAAAAATAAAGGCCATTTTCCAGCCCCGCTGGTCGCCGAAGTAAATCATGCACCAGGGCACGAACAGGGCGGCGATCATCGCGCCAAAATTCGAGCCGCTGTTGAAGATGCCCGTGGCCAGGGCGCGTTCCCGTTTGGGGAACCATTCGGCCACGGTCTTGATCGAGGCGGGAAAGTTGCCTGCTTCGCCCACGGCGAACGCACTGCGGATGATGATGTGCATCATCAACAGGCGGCCGACGAACGCATTGGCGATGCCGCATACCGACCAGACGATGAGCGATAGTGCCAGTCCCAATTTGGTTCCGATGCGATCAATCACCCAGCCCACCACGAGGGTCATGCCGGCATAAAAGGCGGTGAAGAAGGAGGTCAAATAGGCAAAATCCGTGTTGGACCAGCCGAAGCCGCCTTGAGCCGTCGGCGAGCAGAAAAACTCCTTCAGGTAGCTGATGACCTGCCGGTCCAGATAGTTGAACGTGGTGGAGAAAAACAGCAGCGCGCAAATGATCCAGCGGTATTTGCTCATGGACGGCCGGGACGGATTCGGGGAGTTCATGTGAGCGAGGATTGCTCAATCCGGCAAAGCGTTCAAGCGCCGAATTTGGCGGTGCCGAATTCAACTTTACAATCCGGCGCGTTTTGGCAGCTTCACGACATGATTTTGAAAAAGTTTTTGCCGTTGTTGCCGGTTTTGCTGCTGGTGGGCTGTTCCACCACCGCGACCTTCACCCGCATGACGCCCACGGAGCAGCCGCGCAACGCCAACAACCTGTATCCGGTTGAAGTTGGTTTTTATTCCCAGCAACAGTCCCTGCGGCCGGACAGCATCAAGGCCTATGTGCTGGTGGATGGCCAGCCTTTGCCAATGCGTCCGGTGCCGCTGGTGGAAGATCGTTGGGATGGCCTGATCCCCGTGCCGCCGTCGGCGAATTCGGTGACTTACCGTTTTAAATTTGATTTTCTCTACAACACATTCGGCAACCAACCGCAGCCGGACAGCGCTTGGTCTCCGACTTACAAGTTGAAGATCATCAATCCCTGATCATTTCCAAAATAAAAGCCCGGATTCAGGTCCGGGCTTTTTTATCCGCAATCAAAACCTCAGCATTTCAGTGGCGCTTGGGCCGCAGAATCAGCGCCTTCTTTTCCGTGCCGTCCACTTCCACGCTTTGTGTTTCTATATCCGGATCGTCCTTGAGCGCCTGATGCACGATGCGCCGGTCAAAGGCGTTCAACGGCTCCAACTCTACCGCGTCGCCCCATTTGCGGACTTTTTCCGCGGCGTCTCTGGCCTTTTTCACCAGCGCCTCGCGGGCCTGGGAACGGTAGCCGCCCACATCCAGCATCACCTTCGGCGAAGTCTGATCCTGTTGGAACAGGATGCGGTTTACGATGTATTGCAGGTCCGCCAGCGTCTGGCCCTGACGGC
Organism: bacterium; assembly: GCA_021781185.1. GTDB lineage: Bacteria > Verrucomicrobiota > Verrucomicrobiia > Limisphaerales > UBA11358 > UBA11358. Next base: position 1,828 of record JAJXXI010000359.1, on the reverse strand, counting down.
CAATCAGGCGTCCGGATTCCTCCGTCTTTATGTCGAGCATCAGGTCGTCGCCAAGCTTGTGTTCCTCAATGGTCGCGGGAAAACCCAGCGTGCCGAGGATGGTTTCCAGAATGATTTTCGGTTGCGCGGACATGGGATTATTTTTTCTTTTTGGATGCCGGAGTCAATGCCGGATTGGTGGCGGGTGCGGCCGGGAGGTCGCCGCTGACATACGTCTTGGTCAGCTTGGTCTGCACGATTGTGAGCAGGTTGTTGACCGTCCAGTAAAGCGCCAGACCGGAGGAATAATTGTAAAGGAACAGGATGAAAATCGCCGGCAGCCAGCGCATCATTTTCTGCTGGGCCGGATCCATGCCCGGGGAAGCCGGTTGCAGGTGCGACTGCCACAGCATCGCGCCGCCCATGAGCAACGGCAGCAAATTGAAGGGCAATCCTTCCGGCGTGCTGATGAACGGCAGGAACGTGATGCCATGAATCATGAACAGCGTGTCCGGCTTGGACAAATCCGCCACCCATAGCCAATGCGCTCCCCGCAACTCAATCGCGCTGCGGATCATGGTGAAAAATCCGATGAACACCGGCATCTGGATGAGCATGGGCAGGCAGCCGCTCATGGGGTTCACCTTGTTTTTCTTGTAAATTTCCCATTGCTTGGACGTGAGTTTCTGGACGTCGTCCTTGTATTTTTCCTTCAGTTCCGCGAGTTGCGGCGCGAGCGCCTGCATGCGCTTCATGGAACGGGTGCTTTTCGCCGTCAGCGGCCAGAACAGCACCTTGATCAAAAACGTGATCAGCACGATCGTCCAACCGTAGCCGAGGCCGGTCAAATCATGCAGGCCGTTCATCGCCGAGAGCAGCAGCTTGGCAAAGAAGCTGCCCACGCCCCAGAAACCGGCGAAACCAACGCCAAAATTCATCACTTGGTCCGCCTGATTATTAAATTTCTCGCCCACCTGCGCCAGCACCCGGTATTCCTTCGGCCCGGCAAACAGAACGAAATCCCGATCCACGGTTGAATTGGCTGACAACGTCATCGCCGGATACACCAAGGCCGTCTGGATGCCCTGGGGCGCAGCCAGGTTCGTCACCACGCCGACGTTTTGGAACAAGGGCAGCGTCACGGGCCGTGCCACCACCTGCCAGGCCGGGTCGTTCGTTTTCGTCATGGCCATCAGTGCAAAATACTGGTTGTGCGCGGCCGCCCAAACCACGTTGCCGTTGCCGGCGAGATACTCGGTTTTGGGCGTTCCCGGGGCGCAGCCAAAATGCCGGCCGGAGAACCAGGTCAGCGGCTCGTCCACCGCCTTCGCTCCGTCATACCACATCGTTCCCTCGTAAAGTCCGGTATCGTCCGCGTCCATCGGCGTTGCAGTTCCGACCACAAATTCCTGCGCCGGCAGATGCAAGTCATTGCTGGCAGTGTTTTCAATGCGGATGCTGGCATTGATTAGAAAGTTGGAACCAAGCTGGAAATTTTTAATCAAGCGGAGCCCGTCCGGCAGGAATTTTTCCGCCCGCACCCCGTTCGCGGTCCGGGTCAACGTGTAATTGCCGTCCCCCACCAGATTGCTGCCGCCGAGCACGGCCATTACCGGCACTTTCGCCTCGGCATTCAGGGTTGCCACGGTGGCGGAATTCGTGATCTGGCTCCGCCAGCGGGCCGAAACCGTCTCCGGATAATCAAGCAGTTGGACCAATTTGAGGCCGCCACCGCGCGAGGTGAACGTGTAGCTCGCCCGGCCGTTGGTCAGCACCAGCGTCTGTTCCGGCGCATTGGTGTCAAAATTGACTTCGGTTGGGGCAGCGCCGCCGGTGGCAACTTCGGGCG
>JAJXXI010000074.1 GCA_021781185.1 bacterium | reverse complement strand
TATGCTTGTCCCCATTTTCAAACCACTGGCCGCCGAAAATAAGCTATGACTTTCTGGCGCTGACGGACGGTTTGGTTGACCGTCGTGGCTCTGTTTCCCGAGATATTGGGAAAGGAGAAAGGCTGCCGTGGCACCGCTTTTCCCTTCCCGTTTTCTTGGGGGATTCTTTTTTACCACCACCGGTGGTCTGACTTCAAGCCCAACCCGCCGGTTTCGCTCCATGCGATTCCGGGGCGCGATACACTGCCGCCGGCGTGGCGTAACCCAGCGATTGATGAGGGCGGTAATCGTTGTAATCCCCGAACCATTTGCCCACGCCCTGACGCAGTTCCAAGCCATGCTCGTAGCCGCGCAGGTAGATGTCCTCATACTTCAAACTCCGCCACAACCGTTCCACGAACCGGTTGTCCATCCACCGTCCGCGCCCGTCCATGCTCACCCGCACCCCGGCTTCCTCCACCGCCCCAATGTAGTCGGCGGAGGTGAACTGGGCACCCTGATCGGTGTTGGCGATCAACGGCGGCTGGTTCCCACGAGCCAAGGCCATCTGCCAGGCTTGCACGCAGAACCCCGCTTCCAGCGTGTTGCTGATCTCCCACGCCAACACGAACCGGCTCCACCAGTCCATCACCGCCATCAGATACATGAACCCGTGTTGCATCGGCAGGTAAGTGATGTCCGCGCACCACACCTGGTCGGGACCCGTGATCGCCTTGTCCCTCAATAAATACGGGTAGATCTCGTGTCCCGGCTGCGGCGCGCTCGTCCCGGGCTGGCAATAGATCGCCGCCAGATCCATCACCTTCATCAGCCGCCCAACCCGCTTCTCGTTCACCCCAAAACCCTCCCGCTGCAACACCGCCGTCAGGCGCGGACGCCCATACACCGGATGCTGTAAATGCAGCTCGTCGAGCCGTCGCATCAGCCGCAGATTTTCGGCACTCTCGGGACATGGTTCGTAGTAATAGCCGCTGCGGCTTACGCCCAGGAGATCACACTGCCGCCGCACACTCAATCCGCTGGCGGGCGTCACCAACTCCAGGCGTTCCCCGCTTACAGGCCCAGTTGTCTGGACTTTTTTTTAAGCCAGTCCAGTTCCATCGTCAGTTGCCCCACTTTCTGCTCCAGCCGGGCCACTTCCCGTTCGGACGCCTCGGCTTGCGCCGTGGCCCCGTGCTCAAACACTTCGGGCAGCCGATCCACAATCACCCGCTTCCACTGGCTGACTTGCGTCGGATGCACCTGATATTCGCGGGCAAGCTCCGCCACCGTCTTGACTCCCGCCAGCGCTTCCAATCCCACCTTGGCCTTGAAGGCCGATTGATGTCTCTGTCGTTTCGCTTTCATTTGGTTGTCTGTTGTTTTTCTACCGCCCTCGCGGACGGCTGTCCATCAGACACCCAAAAGTCTTACTTAGCCACTGGTCCGAATTTCGGGGACAAGCTCAATCGGCGTTCATCAGCATTGATAGCGCCCACGACGTTGCTATCATCGTGGCAGAGCTTGTGACAACCGCCGCCATCCATCCGAACGACATTGCCGGTAAAGCGCCAACGCTTTCGCCGTATGCACCGGCCTCGCCGGACGACTTGGACAAGCAGCACGGGTCGGGGCAGTTCCTGACGCCCAATCCGGTCGCGGAGTTCATGGCATCGCTGTTCGAGATTTCCCGGAGCGAAGTGCATTTGCTCGACGCCAGGGCTGGCGCGGGCCGTTCGCGCCGGAGTTCGTTGCTTGTGTGGCCGCAGCCGGTGAGTTAATTTCAGGCCATGAGCACGATTTCAATCAGTGACCTCAAGAAGAAGCCCGCGAAGCAATGGCTCAAATCGGCGGGCAAGGATGATTTGGTCATCACTTCCAAAGGCCAGCCGGTCGCGGTGCTGATGCGAATCGCGGCGGCTTCGGTGGAATCCACACGCGCGCTCGTGCGCAGTGTTCGCGCGCTTCAGGCTCAGTCCGCGCTTCAACAAGCCGCCGCTGCCAGCGGGGCAGCAGAACTTTCCATGTCCGACATTGATGCTGAAATCGCCGCCAGCCGTCGCGCCCGCCGCCGGAAATGAAAATCGTGCTCGACACCAACATCGTCGTGTCGGGCCTGCTCAATTCGCAAGGGAATCCCGCGCAAGTTCTCACGCTCGCCTTGGCCGGCGCGGTGCAAGTCTGTCATGACGAACGTATCCTCGCCGAGTATGCCGAAGTCCTCGTCCGTCCGCGTTTCAAGTTTGACCCAAAGCGCGTCCGCGAGGTGTTGACCAAACTTGACGTTGACGGTTTAGCTGTTGATGCCAGCGGAGAATCAAACCTGGATTTGCCGGACGCGGATGATGAACCGTTCCTTGCTGTCGCACTCGCGGCTTCGGCGGATTTCCTTGTGACCGGGAATTTAGCTGATTATCCGCCCGACAAGCGCCGAGGTTGCGCGGTTGTTTCTCCCGTAGCGTTCATGGAACATTGGCGGAAGTTGCAGGACGAAGATTGAGATGAGTTGAATCAGTTTGACCGAATTCACCGAGAGTCTTTACGCGAGTTGAATTTGAAAAGTTTTGCCCAAGTTGAATTGAGTCATTGCCATCAGCGCGACAGCCTGCGGCCCGGCTCGATTGCCGACGCCAACGACCAGGCGCAATTCGGCGAACTCCAGGTGCAGGGCGAACTCACCCAGCGCGCGTGGGCCAAAGGCGTGCAAGTCATGAACGAAGGGTGCGAGCCGCACGGGCCATCGGGCCACATGCCCATGCACATGATCGAGGAAAACATGGCCAAGCAACTCGAGTGGTGCGGCGAAGCGCCGTTCTACACGCTCGGACCGCTCGCCGGCGCTGGCGCGCAATTTTCAATGGCCAATCGCAAATGCCCAATCATCACCAGCGGCATCGGCGCGGCGATGATCGGTTGGCATGGCTGCGCGATGCTCTGCTACGTCACGCCCAAGGAACACCTCGGCCTGCCGAACAAGAAAGACCTGAAAGACGGCGGTGCTTGCGCACGGCCGCCATTCGCCGCGCGCCGTAAGGTGGCCGCCACGCCAGTGGCCCATCCCGGCGCGCAATACCGCGACAACGTGTTGAGCAAGGCGCGCTTCGAATTCCGCTGGGAAGATCAATTCAACCTCAGCCTCGACCCCGTCACCGCGCGCGAATTCCACGACGAAACCCTGCCGCAGGAAGGCGCGAAGACCGCGCACTTCTGTTCCATGTGCGGCCCGCACTTCTGCTCGATGAAAATCACAGAAGACGTCCGCAAATACGCCGCCGAACAATGCCTCGCCGAGGAGGAAGCGTTGAAAAAGGGGATGGAAGAAAAGTCAAAGGAGTTTGCCGAAAAGGGAAACGAGATTTACGCGAAGGCGTGTACCGTGATAAACTACCAGCCATGAAAGCAACATTGCCCGAACCCGAAATCGTAACGCGCAAAGGCAAACCCGTCTCCGTCATCATCCCCATCAAAGACTACGAAGAACTGTTGGAGCGCATTGAAGATTCTGACGACGTGGCGTGGCTCAAGCGCGCCCGCAAGAAGCCGCTCCACTACCGCCCGCTGGAGGATTACCTCGCCGAGCGCAACCACAAGTGACCATGTATCGCGTCCTGCTTGAACGCGCCGCCGAGAAAGACCTCTCGCGCCTCTCGTCCGAGATTCACGACCGTGTCATCGCAGCCATTCAAGCACTCGCCAACAATCCGTGCCCGCCCGGTTGCCGCAAACTGGCTGGCAGCAAGAAGGACTGGCGCATCCGCGTGGGCATTACCGAGTGGTTTACGAAATCGCCGACGAGATTCGCGTCGTGCGCGTCAACCGCGTGCGCCATCGTCGCGAGGTCTATCGTTGACGTGCCTTTGAACATCAGCGCCTATGCCCCAGCTCATCATTGCCCTGATTCTGATTGGGCGTAAGCGGTGATATAGGGACCTCCTGTGCGGTCGGGCTCTGGCGTGGTAAACGCCGGGGCCATGAAGTTACCCAATCGTCTTCGGAAACACCGAGCCCCTGCTGCCCGGCGCACCCATCTGCTGGGCGCGTTTGAGCGGAGCGGTTTGTCCGCCGCGGCCTTCGCCCGCCAACACGGCCTGTCCTACACCACGTTCTGCGGCTGGCGTCATCGCCAGACCCGAACTCCGTCCCCCGCCTTCGTGCAGGTAGAACTGCCGTTGGCAAGCCCCCATTTGTTGATCCAGTTGCTATGAGAGTTTTGGTTCATGGTTTCTGGGTTTCTGCGCTGGCGTGCGCAGGGAGGGGCGTAGCCCCGACCGGAGCGCGCCAGCGCGCCGCGAACACCGCCGGCGCCAACATCCGCATGCAGGGCACCGCCTCCAAGCTCGGCGACAACTCCCACGCCACCACATACCGCTGTTTAATCTCGCGTTGCGCATGGTTTGGCGAGGCGAAGTGGCGGAAGATGCCACACAGGAAATCCTCATCAAGGCGGTGACCAAGTTGAGCACGTTCGCGGGCAACAGCGCGTTCCGCACCTGGCTCTATCGCATCGCGGTGAATCTTTAGCCGGGGGGTGGCTTCGAGATGGCAATGCATGGCGGCCGGGTCCGCAACCGGCTTGCGCCGAGGTTCATTTTCGGCGCGGCGGTTTGGCGGTCCTATTTTGCAGTTGAGGAACGGACCGCGTTGCCGCAGGCTCAGCCCCAGTCAACCCAGGACAAGATGAGCGAGCAACAAGTCAAGCAGGGCCGTGGATGTTTCTTCTACGGCTGCCTCACCGCCTCCATTCTCGCGCTGCTGGTCATCGTGATCGGTGTGATTGGCGTGCGTTACGTGCTGGGCAAGGTGAACCAGTTCGTGGCGCAATACACCGAGACGCAGCCGATGGCCCTGCCCAAGGCGGCCTTCACGCCGACGGAGGCCGCGGCGGTGCAGGCGCGATTCAAGGCATTTTCCGCGGCGCTGGACAAGGGGACCTCCAACGCGCCGCTCGTACTCAGCGCGAACGACATCAATTGCCTGACCGCCACGTCACCGGACTTTCACGAGCTCAAGGACAAGGTCTATGTCACGATCGAAGGCGACGAGATCAAGGCGCAGGTCAGCCTGCCGCTGGACAAGGTGCCGCTCATCCAAGGCAAGGGACGCCATCTCAACGGCGGCGCCACGCTGAAGGTTTCCCTGGAAAACGGCGTGCTGTTCGTCAGCCCGCAATCGCTGGTGGTCAAGGGCAAGCCGGTGCCGGAGGCTTTCATGGCCCAAATCCGCGGCCAGAATTTCGCGAAGGATGTCGGGCAAAGTCCGCAGGTTGCCGGGGCGATCCGCAAGCTGGAAAGCATCGTGGTTCGCGATGGCACCATCGCCATCACGCCACGCCCGCCCCCGGCAACGCCAGGTTCGACGAACTAAACTGCCGCCGCGGCTCGCGGGCCGATCAGGCGTTCGCATTCCCGCATCACGTAACGATCGGTCATGCCGGCAAGGTAATCGCAGGCCGTCCGGTGGAGGCCGTGTTTCGCGACCAGCTTCCGCGTCTGCCCACCGATGGCCTCGGGATGCGCCAGATAAAACCGGAATAATTTTCGCAGCATTTTGACCGCGCGCTCGTTGGGGCCGTGGACG
>JAJXXI010000286.1 GCA_021781185.1 bacterium | reverse complement strand
ACTGGAACCTCCGGCAGGTTCAAAAGTTGCGCCGCCCGCCAGCGTCGTTCCCCGGCGATCAATTCAAAAAATCCCCCCCGCTCGCGCACAATCAGCGGTTGCACAATGCCCTGTTGCCGGATGGAATCCGCCAGTTCCTGGAGGGCTTCCGGCGCGAATTCCTTGCGCGGTTGCAGGGCCGAGGCCCGCACGCGATTCAAGGCCACCCGCTGCACCCGCTCACCGGGGCCGGCACCGGAGCCGGCACTTGGTCCGGAGGAGGTTCCCGGGAGGGGTAAGGTGGTCGTTCCGGAAGCCGTAACGACCGCAGCCGGCGTCGCGGCGGGGAGGGGAGGGTGGCTGCCCAAAAGGGCGCCTAAACCCCGTCCCAATGCAGGTTTTGCCATGCGGGCAGAGTGTCGCAGGAAGGCGAGCTTGTCAATTTACGGGTTACCGCAGGGCCGAAAAATCGCCGAGTGGCCGGGTAAAGGTCGCCGCCGCAGGCTGTTTGACCAGCACGTAGGCGGTGTCATGGATGCTGCCGGACGTGGCCGCAACGGGCAGCGCCACCACAAAGAGCACCGAGCCTAACACCGTGGCCAGCAAACAGACCGGCCGCGTGAAGATCACATCGCCCGTTACCATCAGGGCATCCTCGCTGGCGCGCGCCGGCGTCACCCCGCCCCAGCCCAGCAGCGCGACCACCAGCAGCGTCATTAATTTGGTTTTCATAGGTTTTTTCTTTGATTCAACCTGCACCCTGGACGCCTGCGTTTCAAGTTATTTGTATTCTCTTCTGGAAACGTTATCTTGGCCGGGTGAGCCACAAAAGCGCCCGCATCGCCCGCATGATCGAGTCGTTTCAAGGCCGGGACCTGGATGCGCACTATCTCGGTTATTTTGACTGTTTCAACCGCCAGTGGTTTTATGAGGCGCACGATGTCCTCGAGGATTTGTGGCTGGCGGATAAAAAGGGGCCCGACGGGAATTTTTACAAAGGGCTCATCCAACTGGCCGGCGCCTTTGTGCATCTCCAGAAAAACCGTCTGCCACCGTCCGCCGCCCTGTTCAAACTCGCCTGGCGCAACCTTGAAGCGTATCCGACGACGCATCAATGCCTGGATTTAAATGCTGTGCGGCATTTGATCGCGGACTGGCTGGATCAGTTGGAGCAAGGCCGGTATTTGGTAAATCCCCTCACCCCGGCCCGGCCGCCGCAGTTGGGGTTGCTAACGTGATTTCGCCATGAGTGAACAGCCAATTGTGATCGCCGGCGGCAGTGGGTTCATCGGGAACGCGCTGGCGCGGGAATTCGTTGCGCACGGGCGACCAGTGTTTGTCCTGACCCGCCGACCGCGCGAGCGGAACGATGGGGTGCGGGAGATTTGCTGGGACGGCGAAAAGCCGGACGAATGGGGGCAATGTCTGGCTGGAGCCGCCGCCGTGATCAATCTGACGGGTCGCAGCATCAATTGCCGGCACACACCCGAAAACCTCCGGGAAATCATCCGCTCACGTGTCCAATCGGTAAAGGCCATCGCCGCCGCCATGGCGCAGTCGCCATCGCCGCCGTCGGTGTGGGTGCAGGCCAGCGCCACCGGATTTTACGGGGACACAGGCGACCGGCTGTGCGCCGAGAGCGCGCCCCATGGCCGGGACCGCTTGGCGGAAGTTTGCCGGGAATGGGAAACCGCTTTCACCTCAGCCACCCTGCCCGCCACGCGCCGCGCGGTGTTACGGATTGGTTTTGTGCTGGGGCGCGAGGGCGGGGCTTTGCCTGTGCTGGCGCGGCTGACCCGTTGGTTTCTCGGCGGTTCCGCCGGGTCCGGAAGGCAGTACCTCAGTTGGATTCATCTGGCCGACGTGGTGGGGATTTTTGCCGCAGCGGTGGCGAATCCGGCGCTGGCCGGGACGTATAATGCCGTGGCCCCCGCGCCGGTGACCAATGCGGAGTTTATGCGCGAATTACGGGGGGCGCTGCACCGGCCCTGGAGTCCGCCCGCGCCGGCCCTGGCCGTAAAACTGGGCGCGCGGCTCATGGGTACCGAAGGATCCCTCGCCCTGGTCAGCCAGCGTTGCTCCGCGCAAAAGCTCCTGGACGCCGGCTTCCAGTTCCAGTTCCCGGAACTGGCGCCGGCGTTAAGTGATTTGTGTCCCGGAACCTGATTTTATCAGACTGGAAACACTGGCCAATCGCAAGTCTGACCAGGTTTCCCGGATTGGCCCGTTTGCAATCATGGTGAATACCTCGCATCACCTTGTTCTTCAATTTGTGCAGCCTCTCCAAAAACGCTGGCTCGCATCTCACTTGCACATCGGTTACACTATTTCGCAACGATCATGAGATATTCGGACAATGAGTTGGAAGCGCTCCTGATGGATACGGAGTCCGATCTGGCTGAGCGCAAAGAAAGCTGGAGCGCTGATGCGGCCGAAAAAGGCCGGCAGGCGGTTTGTGCCTTTGCCAACGACCTTCCCGAACACCGAAAGCCCGGAGTTCTCCTGGTTGGTGCCAAGGAGAACGGCGCTCGTGTGAAATGAAGTGGTTACAATGATTGTTCTATATGAAATAAAATTCGTAAGCCGAAGCTGCGATTCCGTTCGCAGTAGCCTACCGGCACTGGCGCGACTGGCAACGGTCGGGTCAGAAGCTGCCGGAACAACATGCTTCCATCGTGATGATGAAGAAACTGCTGCGAGGTGGTTTCTGCGACTGCGAGCGTTAATGCGGTCGGAAGGACAGGCTGGATGAAACACCCAACACAAGTGAACTGCTGTGGGCATCGTCATACTCAAAGAGCCAAAAACGCTGACAGGCTCTGGCCAAAAGGCGCGCAGTGGGTTGCTCCTGCGGACGCAGGGAGCACGCGGACAGACACAACTGCCGGTGTGTGAAGCAGGGGTTAATTCATTCGTGTCATTGCAACCAAACATGATAAACCCGACATTCCGCCTTCGAGTGGAGGCAGGCGCGTCCGCAAGGAACGCTGATGGGGTGGCGGGCAAGGGATGCTGGAAAAAGCGAATGCCGTTCTGTAATGGAACGGATAGGGACGGCAACATCGTCCCGCCGTGCAAACGGGCAGACTTCCAGCGGGTCGTTCGTGGCGAGAGAACTCGCAGAACCTTCGCAGGAGGAGACCGCAAATGAACGCAGACCAATCCGCGTGTGCGTCCTCCGGCAACGTCACCACTTGGGAACAGATTGACTGGACTCAATGTGAACGACACGTCAGAAGGCTGCAAGCGCGTATCGTCAAGGCAACACAGGAAAAGCGTTGGGGCAAGGTTAAAGCTCTGCAACGGCTGCTGACCTGCTCGTTTTCCGGCAAAGCCTTGTCCGTGAAACGAGTGACTGACCATCAAGGCAAACGCACGCCGGGAGTGGACGGTAAGATATGGAGCACCCCGGCGGCGAAACACAAAGCACTGGGCTTGTTGAAGCGGCGCGGCTATCAGCCGCAACCGCTGCGGCGAGTCCACATTCCGAAGGCCAATGGGAAGTTGCGACCGCTGGGCATCCCGACGATGACAGACCGCGCCATGCAGGCATTGCATCTGCTGGCGTTGCTGCCCGTCGCGGAAACCACGGCGGACAAAAACTCCTACGGCTTCCGGCCTGAACGCTGTCCGGCGGATGCCATTGGACACTGCTTCCTCGCGTTGCGGGGCGGCGGTAACGCCCATGCCGAGTGGGTGCTGGAAGGAGACATTCGTGGATGTTTTGACAACATCAATCACGAATGGATGCTCCGGCACATTCCCACTGACAAGGTCGTGCTGCGTCAATGGCTCAAGGCGGGCTTCATGGAAAATCGAACCCTGTTTCCCACCGAGGCAGGCACACCACAGGGCGGGATTATCTCGCCCACGCTGGCGAACCTGACATTGGACGGATTGGAAACTCTCCTGAAACAACGCTTCCCCAAGAAGCGCGTGAACGGAGCCATCGTCAATCCCAAGATACACCTCATTCGGTATGCGGATGACTTCATCATCACCGGCGCGACCAAGGACGTGCTGGAAAATGAAGTCAGGCCGCTGGTCGAGCAGTTTCTGCACGACCGGGGCTTGCAGCTCTCGCCAGAGAAAACCTGCATCACGCACATCGAGCAAGGGTTCGACTTCCTCGGACAGCACCTCCGCAAGTTTGACGGCAAGCTGATTATCCGGCCATCCCAGAAGAACACGCATACTTTTCTGGAAAAGGTGCGGAAGCTGGTGCGTCAAAATCGCGGAGCCAGTCAGGAAAACTTGATCGTTCAACTCAACCCGGTCATCCGTGGCTGGGTGAACTACCATCGCCACATCGTGGCGATGCAGACGTTCAAGAAAGTGGAAAATGCGATGTGGCAAACCCTCTGGCAATGGGCCAAACGCAGACATCCCGGCAAACCGCGCCGCTGGATCGCCAGTAAATACTGGCGGTTTGGCGGACGACGCGCCTGGGACTTTGCGGCGGACACGGGCGAACGGACGTCGGCGGGGAAACCCGTCTGGTCGCGGTTGGTTTATCCGACCGAAACCAAAATCCGGCGTTACGTCAAGGTCCGGGCAGAGGCGAATCCGCTCGACCCGCAGTGGCACGACTACTTTGAAGACCGTGCGTTCTTCAAGAAGTTTGGCATTCATCGTCGAGAAGCTGGGTTGTCAAAGTCAGGTTGACCGGCTCCGCGTTTTGCGGAGTCTTGTAACGGCTTGAGCCGGATGAAGGGATAACCTTCACGTCCGGTTCTGAGGGGAGGGAGCGGCAGCAATGCCGCTTCCTTACCCGACAACCTGTAATCCACACAAATCGTGTGGACACTCCCCCATCAATTTGCCCGCCCGTCACAGCAACACGTCCGGTATGTTCCGACACCGTGCCGAGACATTTCTGACAATTCAAACGCACTGACCGGGCGTTCCTGAACCCGAAGCGGAACGAAGCAAGTCGGCAGTGGCATAAACGAACGACGGCGAAGTGGAGCGTGGGTCAGGAACGGGCGGTGAGTGCGCGACCGTCTAGGTTTGACCAGAGGCGATTGGTCTGTCCGGTTTTCGAGTGCCCGCAGAAAAGCCGGACAGTCCAAGCGCCGGCGGATTCCTTTCCGTTGGCAACAGCGACGGGTCATTTGATTCCCCAACGCAGCATGATGACATACCAACCGCCTGCAATCTGTTTTCAATCCGCCAAATGTCCGCCATTGTCCGCTGTTCTGAGCGTAACGTGTCCGCGGGTCGACCGCTGGATGACCGAACCTGTCCGTAAATAAACCCGCCATCATACCAGAACAGGCCCAAAAGTCGTGTATGTGATACATCTTCGCCGTGCCAGGTTCAGGGTCTTTTTTTTGTTGGGTGGAAGTGGCTGGTGCTCAGGGCTAAAAGATTTTGCTAAACCAACCGCTGGATTTGTGGTGGATTAGATTGGATGAAACTGGATTCTGACTGTGTGCCAACGAAAACGAGCGAGTCGGCGATCGAAGTACGGGTGCCGCTGGCCGACGAGGTTGGGTGGTTTGACGAGCAACTGGCGGCCCGGCATTACTTGGGAGCCGGTCGGCCGGTGGGGGATTATTTGCGGCAAGTGGTGGTG
>JAJXXI010000501.1 GCA_021781185.1 bacterium | reverse complement strand
GGGCATGGTGGCGTGGTGGAAGGGGGAAAGTAACATGCTGGATAGCGTGGGCGGTAATAATGGAACGGCACCGAACGGGATTGGATACCTGCCGGGAAAAGTGGGAGAAGCATTCAGTTTGAATGGGTCCAGCCATCAGTTCATGCTGGTTCAAACCACCAATTCTGCCCTCGATGTTGGACAAGGGAGCGGGTTTACCATTGAAGGATGGATCGAGCCATCCAGCACGACTTCTGGAAATATGAGCATTGCGGAATACGAGCGGGCCTTGGCGTCGGGCCTTAGCTCCGATGTGGGGGTTCAGTTTAGTGTTAACCACACTCCAACGGGCCCGGGATGTTTCAGCGGCAATATCAAGGACACGGCGGGGGGGGATCATGTTGTTTACTCTCCTCCCGGACTGATCACCGCAGGCATATGGCAGCACGTAGCGTTAACCTATGATAAAACGTCCGGTGCGTTTGCTTACTACTTGAACGGCGTGGCGGTGACGCAGACCAATCTTGGCAGCTTCACCCCTCAGACGAGTTTTACCAACCTCCTTTTTGGCGCTCGAACAACCTTTTCTATTTCAAGCCCGCCCACCGAACAATTTGATGGCGGCATGGATGAAATGAGCCTTTTCAAGCGGGCGCTGAGCGCCAGCGAAATTCAATCCATTTATCTCGCCGGCAGCGCCGGAAAATTCGCGGCCCCAGCGAAGGTGCAGCCTTATCTGGACACCGATCAGGACGGCATCCCGGATTTCTGGGAGACCACGTTTGGCCAGTTGCCGTATGTGCCCAGCAACAACCAGCTCTCGACGAATGCCAATTTCCTCGGCTACACCGGTCTGGAGGAATATCAGGCCTGGCTGGCCGGTCCGCATGCCCTCACGATCACCAACACGCCCGTCGGCGTGGATTTGATGCAGGTTTTCGGCAAGACGGGCAACTTGAATTTCACGGTGACCAATGGCGTCAATGGCACGGTTTATCTGACCAACGTGCTCGGTGGGGTGACCAACACCGGGCCGTGGAGCAACAGCTTTGCCATCTTTACGCCGACCAACACCACGCCGGCGTTCAGCGGTTACGCCTCGTTTGATGCGTATTGCACCAATACCGACACCGTCGCCAATTTCGGCCCGGTGACTGTCAGTGTCGTGGTCAGCGCGGTGCCTGTGGCCATCAACAGCAATTTCCCGCCGGTCATCATTCCGCTGACCAATGCGATTCCCTATCCGAACTCCAATTCCAGCGGTTCGGACTTCTATTCCTTTAACGTCCCCACCAACTCCACCGGCGTGCTCTTCCAATTGCTCAATCCCAGCACGAATGTCACGCTGGTGGCGCGCTATGGCCTGCCGCTGCCGTCGCTGTCCAGCTACGATTACCTCGGCACCAATGCCGGCCCGGCCGGCGAAAACATTGTGGTGTTGACCAACTCCACGCCCGTGCCCCTCACCAATGGCGACTGGTATCTGGCAGCAGTCAATGTTTCCGGCATCCCGGTTACCTATTCTGCCGTGGCCACGCTCTTTACGAACATCGTGCCGCCGATCTTCTCCTTCCCGACGAACGCCGACGTGTTTACCAACCTCGAGACGACCTTGTTCACCACCAATTGCGTGGCGGTGGACTCAAATACCCCGCCGCTGCCGCTGACATTTGCGATTGTGACGAATGTTTCCAGTCTGAACTTGACGAACGGCACCGATACAAATCTGATGATGATTGATCCGAACACGGGAGGCATCAGTTGGACGCCGGACGAAGCGCAGGGACCGTCCACAAATTATGTCGCCGTCAGCGTGTCGAACGGCGCCTTCACCGTCACCAACAGCTTCACGATCATCGTGGAGGAATCCAACCGGCCGCCAGTGCTGCCGCCCATTCCCGACCAAATTGTCACGGTGCCGGGCACACTCGTCGTCACCAACACGGCCACGGACCCGGATATTCCGGCCAATCCGCTGACTTACATGTTCCTGTCTGCGCCCACGAATGCCTTGATTGACATCAACACGGGCGTCATCACCTGGATGCCAACACTGGCGCAGGCCGGGACCAGCTACCTGTTCACCACCGTGGTCACGGATTCCAATCCGTGGGCGATCAATTCCCAGTCCTTGAGCGCCACTAACAGCTTTTATGTCACCGTCCTGTCGCCGCTGCCCGGCGGCCAGCCGCAGACAAATACGGTTCCCGCTGGTGGCATCAATTGGTTCACGGTCAACGTGCCGGCCAACGCCATTGGCGCGACGAACACCCTGATCTTTGCCACCAATCTGCCGGTGAACGTCTGGTTCAGCACGAATGAGCCGCCGACCACCACCAACGTCGGCGATGTGAATTTGTTGCCGAATGCAACGAATGGCTTCAAGGTGCTGACCACCAGTTCCACGCCGCCGCTCGTGCCGGGCACGACGTATTATCTCGGCGTGCAGAACACCAACGGCTTCCCGGTGACCTTTGCGCTGGAGGTGGATTTCCACCTGGCGACGCTGACGTTCCCGAGCGTCTATCCCATTTCAGGCATCGTGCTCACCAACGGCAGCGATTTTCTGCTCAGCTGGCTCGCGCCGACCAACGACATCTTCGAGGTGCAGGTGGCGACCAATCTGGCCTCGCCGATTCCCTGGCAGACCCTCGCCACCAACATCACTTACAGGGGACCGCAGACGCCGACCAATGGCTGGTTCAGCTACCTGGATAGTCGCACGAACACGGCGGTTCCGTTCGGGCCGATCCGCTTTTATCAACTGCTGTTGACCGGGGTGCAGACGCCGGCCATCAGCGGATTCACCTTCACGACCAATGGTCTGAATTTGACATGGTCCGCGCCGACGAATGATGCGTTCCAGGTCGCCTGGGCCACCAATCTGGTGCCGCCCATCGCCTGGACGCCGTTCCCCGGCATCATCACCTCGACCAACGGCCTCTTCTCCTTCACGGACACGAACGCGACGTCGCTCATGAAGTTCTACGAATTGATCCTGCTGCCGTAGCGGCGTGTCCTTTTGGTGGAACCGGCGTCCCGCCGGATTTCAAGCGGAGGAGCAACTGGTTAAACCCGAACTCCAAAATAGAGCGATGATTTTTGGGGATCGCGGCCCGAAGTTTCAGCCGATAACGCCGCCGATGGCCGGCCGGTCTTCTGGCGGGATCAACTTCGGCGAAGTGCAATTGAGCCAGTTCAAGGTGGCATCCACCAGCGGTTTGTGTTTGCGTAAACCACGCCACGCGGCGGAGATTTGGACCACCGCGTCGCGGCCCATCACGCCCGGCACCGCGCCACACAGGAACACGGCCGTGCGCAACGTGCCCGGCTGACGATTCCGTGGAAGATTCGGCTGGTTATCCGCTGGGGCGAAATTTCCGGTTTGCGAATGTGCGCGTGACCTGCGGCAAACCGTTTGTGGTGCCAAAAACATTTCCCCGGAAAAACCACTGAAAGGATTGGTGCTGGAAACCATCAGCGGCCATTGCGCACAAGGCATTTTGCTGGCCAACATCACGGGCGCAAAGTTGCGCTACATTCAGGTCGCCGATTACACCGGCGCGCTGCTCACGCTGGCAAACGTGCAAGGCACCTGGCTTGAAATGCAATGGTGACGCGGCGTGGCTTGCGCTTGACAAAATTCCCAGCCGGCGCAGGCTTTCATCCATGAAAGCCCTTCTGCTTGGTTTCGGTCTGATGGCCGGCCTGACTTCAAGCTGCGTCACGGCTTCCTCCTCTTCAACCGCCGGTTGTCGTCTGGTCGTTGAATTGCGCGATGGCTCGCGCATGATTGGTTCCAGCGAGGAAGCGCAGTTTGCCTTTCAATCGGACATTCTGGGTGAGGTGAAGCTGCCATTGGAGAAAATCCGGCTGGTGGAATCAGTTGGCCGGGCCAATCTCGTAAAAGTGACCACGAGCGGTGGTGACTCGCTGACGGCCCGTTTTGCGATGGAAAACATCCGGGTGGGCACATCGTTTGGCGAGGTGAAGCTGCCAGTTTCGTTGATCAAAAGTGTGCGGGTAAGCCTGTGCGGCAAGGCCGGACGACCATTGAATGGCCTGCTTGGCCTGTGGTCGGGCGAGGGAAATGCAGCGGATTCCGTGAGCGGCAACGATGGCGTTTTGCGGAATGTGAGTTTCTCCGACGGCGTGATCGGACAAGCTTTCACCTTTGCGCCGAATAGTTTTCCCTATGGCATCTACACCGGAGTGCAAATCCCCGACCGGCCGGATTATGCGCTGACACAGGCACTGACCATTGAGGGCTGGGTGCGGCCGCGGGGCGATGGGTATATGATTTTTTTCCGCGGCGACCACCGGCCGGGCTTGGATCCTTACTGTCTTTCCATGCAGGCCAACCACGATCTCCGGTTTCAAATCTGTGATCAGGACGGTGACACCGCTTCCGTGGATGCCAATATACCTTACGCTGAATGGACCCATGTCGCGGCGACGCTGGATGGGAATTCAGGCCGGATGAGCCTTTACACCAACGGCGTGTTGGCGGCGCAGACGACCACTTCGGTGCGTCCGTTCGGCCCGCTTCTGGCCGATCAATTCCCGGGCATCGGCATCGGCAATGTGAATGACGGTGGCAACAACTTCCCGTTCGTCGGCGACCTGGACGAGATGAGCTTGTATGACCGCGCCCTATCGGGCGAGGAAGTGAAGGCAATCTATTCGGCAAATGCGGCGAATGCCGGCGGGCGGGCCGAGTTGCTGCCCACGCGCTCAATGCAACCTTTCGGAATGCCGATGCGAAGCCGGCTGCCGGGCTACGATTCCCGCCAGCCTTCCCGCCCCGCCATGTCGAACTGAGAAGCGGGTTGATGCGCCACGGCCAGACACATTGATGCGATGGCGGTCCCGGCAGGGTTGCGGCACATTGGCGGCATGTTGCCCGTAAAATTAGTCCGCCACTCTGTCCTGCTGGCCATTTTCTTTGTGCTGACCAGTCCGCTTCTGGCGCAGTCAAGCCGCCCCAGTTGGGGCGAAACCCCGTATCACGACGCGGCGGGGACCGGTGTCACCTTCCGGGTTTGGGCACCCAACGCCACGAGCGTTTATGTGCCCGGGCAATTTAATGGCTGGTCCACCACCGCCACTCCCCTGACGCAAGAGCAGAGCAATGGTGTTCCGGATGGAGTCTGGTCCGCAGATGTGACGGCGGCGGCTCCCGGCCAGCAGTGCAAATACTACATCAACTACAGCGGCGGCTCGGTGTGGCGGCACGATCCGCAGGCGCGACTGGTGACGTATTCCGGTGAAAGCGGGGGTAATCCCAACGATATCATTTACGACCCGACGGCGTTTGACTGGGCCGGGGATAATTTCACCAATCCGCCGCTGAATGATTTGTTCATATACGAACTTCACATCGGCACGTTCTATACCAACACCATTTACAGTAAATTCCTGTCTGCCACCAACCGGCTGGATTACCTGAAAAATCTGGGAATCAATGCAGTTGAGGTCATGCCGGTTGCGGAGTTTCCCGGAGACAATAGTTGGGGCTACAACCCGGCCCAGCCGTTTGCCGTGGAGAACATTGGCTACGGCGGGCCTGACGGGTTCAAG
>JAJXXI010000177.1 GCA_021781185.1 bacterium | reverse complement strand
CGATCTGGCGAGGTGGAATCCACTTCCTGCTCGCCTTTCATGTCAATCACGGTGAGCGGATACAAATGGTAGTCGCGGGAAAACTGAATCAACGCACCGCGTTCCAGATGGAGGTTGATGTTGCTGCGCATGTGGATCGGCCCGGTCAGCCAGATGCCCGGCGGCACAAGCAACTCACCGCCGCCTTTTTCGGCGAGCGAAGCCAGCGCCTTTTCAAACGCAGCCGTGTTCAGCACCAGCCCGTCACTGTTGCCGCCAAAATCGGCAAGATTCACCACTGTTTTGGCAAAGACCGGCAGGGCAACCCGGGGTGAAATTTCACCGGCATAAGCCGGAAGAAACGGTCCGGAAACCAAACCAGAAATCAGGATCAGAACGATTGCACCAATACGTTTTGAATGAGCCGTTTTCATTGAAAACACTCTTCGACTATTTGATTCACTTGCGAGGCACATAGGGAAATTTTACGCCTATTGGCAGACAGATTATTTACGATTTTAAGCATTAATCTTTGAAAATTGTGGCGGAGGAATGATTCCACATCCCACCAGCGCAAGATCCCTCCTATGAGGGCAATTGAGTCAAGCGCGGATTGGGATTTTTTTATAGAGCGGGGCGAGGTCGCGCGGAGCGCAGCGGATGCGAAGCTCAGTCGCGCGCGGCAGCGGAAGGTGATCTATCTTCGAAAACAACTACAGGACGGGACGTATCAGCCGCAACCGGTTCGGCGGGCATGGATCGCCAAGCCCGGCAGCCAGGAAAAGCGACTGCGGGGGATACCGAAGGTCAGAGATCGCATCGTGCAAGGGACGCTGCGGCGCGTGGATCACCTGCTGAAGGCGGGGCACGACTGGGTGGTGGACGGACGGGTGCTGGCGCTGGTGGAAAAAGCGGTTGTGAAAATGTGGCGGCAAGTCACACCTGATTGCACGTCTTGCCCACACCGATCTTTTCCGGTGTGTTGCCCATTTGAATGAGCGATGTCTTTACCAAGTCAAAGCGTTCCGCAGTGCTGTCGCAAATTCGCGGACGCGGCAACAAGGCCACGGAACTGGCGCTGGTGAAATTATTCCGGCGGCGCAAGGTCACCGGCTGGCAGCGGAAAATCTTCCGCAACCAGCCACGCCACAAGGAAGTGAACCGCACATTGCGGAAATTCGGCTGGCGGGTGTTCCGCATCTGGCAGCCCGTATTAAAACGGAAGAATGAACCGCGTGTGTTGCGGAAGCTTCACCGGGCCCTGGCGACAGCCTGTTCAATGGCCTGAAACAGTTTCTGCGGCGCGCAATCCAGCCAGGCGCGGAATTTTTCCACCGGCAGACGCTCCGGCAATTCGGCGAGCCGGT
Organism: bacterium; assembly: GCA_021781185.1. Taxonomy (GTDB): domain Bacteria; phylum Verrucomicrobiota; class Verrucomicrobiia; order Limisphaerales; family UBA11358; genus UBA11358. Next base: position 4,213 of record JAJXXI010000177.1, on the reverse strand, counting down.
CGAGGTTGAAGCTTTTCTCTGCGATGCCCAGCCCGGACTGCTGCGCGTCAATCGCGTTGACCTGCTGTTCGACGTGGTTTTCCACCGGCACGAGGAACAGCGACTTGCCGAGCCATGCGGCTTCGCTCACGGATTCAAACCCGGCGGTGCAGACCACATTGCGGCATTCCGCCATCATCTGCAGGAATTTTGCGCCGTCCAGCTTGTGGAACGTGAGCGACGGCGAATGTTGAAATTCCGCCGGTGCGCCAGGCTTGTCGTAGAAGCAGTGCAGTTTCGTCCGTGGATTCTTAGCGCTCCAAGAGATGATTTGGTCGGCGTAGCCGTGGTTCAGCAGATAGACGAGCGTGAAATCGCCCTCCGGGTTGGCTTTTAATTGGAACAGTTGTTTCCGCAAAATCGGCGGGCCGACGATGACATGTTTTTCCGGCAGATCGGGTGCTTCGTAGAGCGAGAGCGCCAGCTTGGTGGTCCGCGCGCCGAGCAGCCAGGTGTAAATCCTCATGCTGAACAACTGTTTCCACAGGTGCGGCGCGTGAACGTAACCGGGATGCTGGAACATGAATTGATGCCCGATGGCGACCATTGGCGGGCGTTTCCGGCGGGTTAGCGCGTAAAACGCCGCCACCGGCTCGAAGAAATTGACGATCACGTCCGGTCGGGTTTCGCGGACGATTTCGTCCAACTGGCGGAGCAGGTGAAAGTATTTCGGCAGGTTGCCCAGCACGCCCAGCAGGGTGGCGGTGTTGCTGACGGACCGGTTGTTTTTATATTTGAACTCCAGCGTCGGCAGTTGCCGGACGAAAATCTTCATCGCCGATGCGAAGTATTCCGGCATCGGCCGGTGCGCACTCGCGCCGAGGGTGACGGCGACGACTTGGTGTCCGGCTGCCTCGACCATCTCCTTGACGGCCATGGCCTGGGTCATGTGTCCCCGGCCCTCGCCCAGCACGCAGAACATCATTTTCATGGAAGTGGATGAGTTTGATCTTGCCGTCGAAATCTTCAATCAAAGCCGTGCAACTTTCAACCCAATCCCCGCAGTTCAGGTATTGCACGCCGTCAATCTGCTTCATCTCGGCACGGTGGATGTGGCCGCAGATGACGCCGTCCGCCTGCTGGTTGCGGGCCATGGAAGCGAGGGTGCCTTCGTATTCGGTGACAAATTTCACGGCGGACTTGGCCTTGAATTTCAGGAATGCGGCGAGCGACCAGTAGCCGAAACCCAGCGCGCGGCGCAGCCGGTTGAAATACAGGTTGAAGTCGAGGATCCAGTTGTAAAGGTGCGAGCCGAGCTTTTCCAGCAGGTGATTGAAATGCGTCAGGCCGTCCGCTTGGTGGCCGTGGATGACGAGATATTTCTTGCCGTCGGCGGCGGTGTGAATCACCTGTCGCGCGAGCGTCACGCTGCCGAACTTCATCCCCATGAACTGTTCGATGAACTCGTCATGGTTGCCGCTGATGTAGATGACCTTGGTTTGCTTGCGGCTTTTGCGGAGCAATTTCTGGATCAGCACGTTGTATTCATCGCGCCAGAACCAGCGGAACTTCAGCTCCCAGCCGTCAATGAAATCGCCGACGATGTAGAGGTATTTGCAGTCCACCACGCGCAGGAATTCCAGCAACTCATCCACGCGGGCGTGCCGGGTGCCGAGATGGATGTCTGAAATCCAGACCGAGCGGCAAATGACCGGCTCATGCAGGTTCAATTCCAAGGGTTGTTGGGTGTCATTCATAGTCATGCTTGACCACGACTGGACTTTGTAGCAGCGAAACCCGCACCAGCAATACAATAGTGTTATTGTCGCCAAATCTTAACCTTGGCGTAACCTGGCCGGCATAATTCAATGGTCGCGAGGGCCTCGCGCGAACTGCGGGCGCAACTTTACACCGGTGCCGATTCTGGCAAAGCCAGTCTGTGAGTGACCGGCGCTGGCAACGCAATGGCAGCAGCTCAAACCCGTTCAGTTTTTTCAACGTGCTTGTTGCATTCTGCGCCGGGAATTTTATGATTCGCTCGTTTGAACCATTGAGATGAGCAATCCGAACAACGACGCGCCGCCGTGGAGCATCGAATCCGCCCGCGCGCTTTACAACATCCAGCGCTGGGGCGCGAAGTATTTTGACATCAACGACGCCGGCCATGTCACCGCCACACCGTTGCAGAACGCCGGCGCGAGCGTGGATCTCACCGATGTCATCGAGGAGGCGAAAGGCCGCGGGCTGAAGTTTCCGCTGCTCATCCGTTTTCAGGACATTCTCCGTCACCGGGTCGAGGCCATCAACAAGGCGTTCCAAAACTCCATCGCGGAATTCAATTTTCAGGGCAAATATCGCGGCGTGTTCCCGATCAAGGTGAACCAGCTCCGCGAAGTCGTGGAAGAGATCCTCGACGCGGGCAAGCCGTTCAACTTCGGCCTCGAAGTCGGCAGCAAGCCGGAACTCTTTGCCGGCCTGGCGCTGCAAAACCAGATGGGCGGGCTCATCATTTGCAACGGCTACAAGGACGCGGAATTCATCAGGATGGCGCTGCTCGGCATCAAGCTCGGCAAACGCGTCATCATGGTCGTCGAGAAGCTGGAGGAACTTCGCCAGATCATCACAATCTCCAAGCAGCTCGGCGTGGAGCCGCTCGTCGGCATCCGCGCGCGGTTGTTGAGCAAGGGTGCCGGCAAATGGGCGGAAAGCGGCGGCGAAAACGCGAAGTTCGGCTTGAGCACCGTGGAGTTGCTGACGGCGACGGAAATGCTCAAGGCGGAAAATCTCGGTCATTGCCTCAAGCTGCTGCATTTCCACATCGGCTCGCAGGTGCCGGACATTCTCACAGTGAAAAAAGCCGTGCAGGAAGCCGCGCGGTTTTACGCAAAGCTGGTCAAGATGGGCTTCGCCATCGAGTTCATGGACGTCGGCGGCGGGCTGGGCGTGGATTATGACGGCTCCCGCAGCGCGTTCGATTCCTCGACGAATTATTCGTTGCAGGAATACACCAACGACATTGTTTATTACATCGCCGATGTCTGCAACGCGGAGAAGGTGCCGCACCCCGACATCGTCAGCGAAAGCGGACGCGCCATCGTCGCGCATCACAGCGTGCTGATCGTGGAGGTTTTCGGCGCAATCGAAAAAATCCGGCCGGGCGAGGCATTCCAATACGGCGACAGCGAACATCCGCTCGTGCGCGAGCTGCTCGACATCAAAAAAAATCTCGCCAAGCTGAACAAGCTGGAGGCCTTTCACGACGCGCAGGAGCGCAAGGAAGACGCCCACAACATGTTCACCCTCGGGGTCATGGAACTGCCGGACAAGGCGCGCATTGAAAATCTTTATTGGGAGATCAGCCGCGAAGTGGTGGAAAGCTTCAAGGGGCAGGCCTATGTCCCCGAGGAAATCCGCAAGCTGGAAGATTCGCTCGGCGACCAATACCTGTGCAACTTTTCGGTGTTCCAGTCGCTGCTCGATCACTGGGCGCTGGGGCAGTTGTTCCCCATCATGCCGATTTCGCGTCTGAACGAACGCCCGACTCGCGAAGGCACGCTGGTGGACATCACCTGCGATTCCGACGGCGCGGTGAACAAGTTCATTGACCTGCGCGACGTGCGCGACACGCTGCCGATGCACCCGCTCAACACCAACGGCGACGGCAAGCTGGAGCCGTATTATCTCGGTTTCTTCCTGATGGGCGCGTATCAGGACATCATGGGCGACCTGCACAATCTCTTCGGCCGCGTCAACGAGGTTCACGTCTTCCTCGAACCCGACGAGCCGACCGGCTATTACATCGAGGAAATCATCGAAGGGGCCACCGTCATCCATTCGCTCTCGTCCGTGCAATACGACGAAAACGAGCTCAAGCGCCAGATGAAGGCGCAGATGGACGAGGCCATCAAGTCCGACCGCATGAAACCGAGCGAAGCGATGCGCCTGCTCGATGATTACGAACGCGGGTTGAAGGCTTACACTTACTTGAGTTTCTGATCCTCAATGCCTGATCCATCCGCCAATCCACAACTGCTCCGCTCGCTTGGCAAGCTGGCGCGCGGGCTGTCCGCGCTCTTCTGGGGTCTGCCGGCGGCACTGCTGATCTGCGCCCAGACGGCGCGGGCGGAATGGATCAAGCCCCTGGGTTTTCTGCCGGCCATCGCCATCAACGGTCTGCTCGTTTACGGGCTCTGGCAGATGAGCGATTTTCAGAAGCAGGAGCGTCCCTGGCGCG
>JAJXXI010000140.1 GCA_021781185.1 bacterium | reverse complement strand
GGCCCAAGTCGTCCTGGGAGCGGTGGAAGTATTGTTCAATATGCCAGCGTGAGCGGCTTAGTTTTAAACACCGCGCTTTGGTGGGATGGCCCTTTCCACGCGGCCAATAATAGTGATAGGGCTGCACCTCTCCTTGCGGCCAATCAACCACCAGCCACACCTTGTCCAATTCCCCGCCGGCTTCTCTCAAGCCATGCGCCAAATAGACCTCGATCCATGTCAGGCGCGTGCGCCGCGTTTTGCCATCCGCAGCCTGCCACGAACAGTGTTGCCAAGCCGAGTCCGGCAGTTCCGCCGCGATTTGTGCCAGCGTTTGGGAAGCCGGGGCGGAGGCCGTCACGTAACGGCGTTTCAATTTGCGCTCCGTTGGCACGCGACTCATCCAGCCCTTGTGCGCGGAACCGGTCACCTGCACAAAGAATTCCAATTTCAGCCGTCGCAGTTCCGCGCAAAACTCGGAACTGTCGCCGTAAGCGCTACCCGCCAGCACCGGTCCGGGGTCAACGCCATCCTGCACGGCTTCCTCCAGCAGCGCGACAGTGATTGCTGGCTTGGTGGCAAAGGGCACTTCCTTGGGCACCCCGGCCGCCGCGCACCGTTGCGGATCCGCAGTCCATTTCTGCGGCAAACATAGCCGGCCTCCCTCAGGAGCGGCCACCAGGCCATCACTGACCACCAATTCCACACTCAGCCGCCGATGGCGACCATGGGACGGCCCGGTGTGTAATTGTCTCGAAAGACGTGGGCCTCGGGTTTGTTTTTTAAAACCTCGCGAAACATTTCCGCCAAACCAACATCGTCCACTCCGGCGCGGAGCAACGCACGCACGTCAGTTTCACCGTGATTCCCGAGACAGGGGCGGATTTTCCCGTCAGCCGTCAACCGGACCTTGTTGCAATTTTCGCAAAAATCCAAACGGGTCATCGCCCCGATGAAGCCCACCAGCGCACCGGTCCGTTCCAGCAGATAATATCGCGCCGGTCCGTGACCGATGCGCCGATCCGGCTGGGGAATCAAGCGATCCTTCTCCCGCAACTGCTGCATCACCTCGCCGACCGGCAGGAAATGTTTTTCCGTCAACACGTCGGTCCGGCTCAGCGGCATTAGTTCGATAAACCGCAGGGGCAACCGATGCTCCGCAGCGAAGTGCACCAACGGCCAGATTTCCGATTCATTTTTACCGCGCATCAAAACACAGTTCAATTTCACGCGCTCAAAGCCCGCCACCACCGCCGCGCAAATGCCCGCCAGCACGTCTGCCACGCTGCCGCCGGTGATTTGCCGGTAAAGCCCCGGATCCAACGCGTCGAGGCTGACATTGGCCGTTCGAATGCCGGCCACGCGCAAATCGGCCGCCTGCGCCGCGAGCCGTGTGCCGTTCGTGGAAAGACCGATCACCTCGACGCCGGGAATCGCCGCCATGCCGCGCACGATGGCCGCCAGGTCTCCGCGAACGAGCGGTTCGCCGCCGGTCAGCCGGAATTTGCGGAAACCCAGTCCCGCCGCCACGCGCACCAATCGAATGATTTCGTCTGCCGACAAGTGTTCCGCCTGCCGCTCCCAGCCGTGGTAGCCCTCGGGCATGCAGTAAAGACAGCGCTCGTTGCACCGGTCCGTAACCGAAATGCGCAGGTAATCCACCTTTCTGCCGAACGGGTCGTTCATCGGTTTGCCTGGGATTGATGCGGGTCTTCGCCCTGCAAATGCGCCACGCCTTCGCGGATGGCCGGGGCCAGAATCTCCAGACATTCGCGCACAGCCGAAGGTTTGCCCGGCAGATTGATGATCAATGCCTTTCCACGAACGCCTGCCACGGCGCGAGATAAGATCGCCGTCCGCACCTTGGCAAAGGATTGCATCCGCATGATTTCACCGAACCCGGGCAGTTCCTTTTCCAGCACCAGCCGTGTCGCTTCCGGCGTCACATCGCGCGCAGAAATCCCGGTTCCGCCGGTTGTCACTATCAAATCACATTTCAACTCGTCGGCGAATCGCTTGAGCGTTGCTGAAATCAACTCCGCCTCATCGGCCACGATGGCCGCCTCGATTTTAATATCTGCATATAATGCCCGCAACGATTGCTCAATCTCCGGCCCGCTGCGATCTGCATAAACACCCGCACTCGCCCGGTCGCTAATGGTGATGCGGCCGATTTTCATGCCTTGATTTTCTGAATCACCCGGACCGCCTCGATCCGCATGGTTTTGTCCACCGCCTTGCACATGTCGTAGAGCGTCAATGCCGCCACGCTCACGCCAGTCAACGCCTCCATCTCGACGCCGGTTTGCGCAGAGGTTTCCGCATCGCAAAAGATTTCAATGCCGTCACGCGCCACTTTGAAAGTCACCGCCACACAATTCAAAACGAGCGGATGACACAGGGGAATCAATTCCGCCGTCCGCTTCGCGGCTTGAATGCCGGCGATTTGCGCTACAGTCAGCACATCGCCTTTTGGCAGGGCATTTCGCTTCAAAGCCCGGATGGTCGCCGGCGCACAGACCAGCTGGCCAGATGCGACCGCCCGCCGACGCTGCACCGGCTTGGCCCCCATGTTCACCATGTGAGCGCTTCCTTTGGCGGTCAGGTGCGAGAATGATTTTTTTTGTGTCATTTAGTGTGTTATGCAATTCCAATCACGCGGACAAAAACTGAACCTGCGCGCCAGCCGCCAGCGCTCCAACATTCGCTGGAACGCACACCAGCGCCGTCGCCTCCGGCAGCACTCGCACATCGCCGGAACTGCTCCAGCGCAGCGGTGTTAGTTCACAGCAACCACTTTTGAAATTCAAGCGCGCAGGCCACAAAGTCTCGCGCGGATTTGGCGCGTCTTCAAGCTTCTCCGCCAGCACGCCGCGCTGAAATTCTGGCGGCTTACCTCCGGTCAAACGTTGCAGCGCAGCCGTCACGAACAATTGAAAGCAAACAAAATGCGACACCGGATTGCCCGGCAGTCCGAATGCGATGCGGCTCCTGGAAGTGCCTGACCCGCCGGCCACGCCAAAAATCAGCGGCGCGCCAGGGCGCAGATTCAGTCGCGAAAATACGATTTCGTAGCCCAGCCATTCCAACAGCGGACGCGTGAAGTCTTTCTCCCCCACACTCGCGCCGCCGGAAACCAAAACCAAATCCGCCCGTTCAATTGCCGATTGCCGATTGGCAACAGTCAATTTGGCCGACCCGAAATCTTCTGGCAAGTGCGCCTGCTCCAGCTCCACTTGAAACGGCCGCAGCAGGCTGCTGATTAAAATCGAATTGCTGTCGCGGATCTGCCCCGGCATGGGCGTCTGTGCTGGCGGGATGATTTCGTCGCCGGTGGTCAAATGCAGCACGCTCAGTTTGGGACTCACCAGCGGCTCCACCCAGCCAATTGCTGCAAGCAGGGAAAGCGCGCCGGCATCCAGCTTTGTCCCGGTGCCCAACAGCGTGTCGCCGGCGCGCCATTCCTCACCGCAACGTCGCACATTCATGGCATTGGCCGGCCGGAGGATTTTGATGGTGTCACCCGCGCGTTCCACATCTTCCTGCATCACTACCCGGAGATTTTCGCAGGGCAAAGAGGCACCGGTGGCCACGCGCACGGCTTCACCAGGTTTCAACCGGCGCGGCTTCCAATCAGCGGCATGAATCGCGCCCACGACCGAGAAACTTTCCGCCGCATCATCCATCAAAATTGCATAGCCATCGCGCGTTGACCGGTCGCCGGCCGGAGAGTCTTCCGGCGCACGGACAGCTTCACGCAGCACCCGCCCTCCGCTTTCCGCCAGCGAAACTTTCACGCCCGGTCGCGGCTGGACATGGGAATGAATTTCGGCAAGTGCAGCATCCAATTGAAGCGGCCGTGTGCGACCGCCGGCGTTTGCATTGGGTGTCACGCTTCGATGGTCACAGCCCGCCGTTGCTACCGCCCGTCGTTTCCAAATCGGCACGTCCTGCTTGAGGCGGTTCATGAATTCGGTCAGCAACGCCAGCGCTTCACCGCGATGTTTTCCCGCCACGCCCACATAAATTGCCGTTTCGCCCACGGGAATCATCCCGACGCGATGAATCACGGTTGCCGCCAGACAGGAATGGCGAGCAGCCAGCACCGTGAGCAGCCGGCGGATCTCGCGTTCAGCCATCTCCGGGTAGGCCTCGTATTCCAGCGCGCTGATGAACTGGTCATTTTCCTCGCCCCGCACGACCCCGCGAAATTCCAGCCAGGCACCGGCTGCTCCGCCGGCGGGCGGAACAATCCGGTCGGCGATGGGCAAAGCAGAAAGTTGAACGCAAATTTCCATCGGTGAGATCAATTATCCACCCGACACTGGAGGCAGCAACGCCACTTCGTCGCCGTCGCCAAACCGGGTTGTTTCACCGGCATATTCCCAGTTGCAGGCAAGTCGGACGCTGCTGCGGTGCGCCTGGAGTCCGGGGAATATTTCCACCAACCCGGCCCAAAGCTGCTCCTGATTCAGCCCGGATGGCGCGGCCAGGTCCGTGACCGCACAGCCGGTCACATCTTGCAGTTGGGCAAAAAAAAGCACGCGCATGACGGATGAAAGTTTAACCGGCCGTTTGCAGCAATAACTTTCCGCCGGCAAATATCCGCCCGCCCGCCAGCACCCGGCTGAACGTGACATTGCTCCACCGGCGCGCCCCCAATTGTGTTCCAAGCAACGCCCCGACGACTGCCGGCAACGTAAGCCATAACAGCGGTCCCGCGTGGACGATTTTTCCGCATCCCGTGCCGGTCAATCCGGCCAGCGAATTCAGCACGATGAATCCGGCTGCGATGCCGCCCGTGGTTTTTGGTTTCACCCAACGAAACAGGTATAAAACCGGACTCAAAAAAACACCACCACCAATGCCCGTCAGGCCAGTCAGAAATCCCAGTCCGGCTCCAACTGGCAGTGCGGCAGGCCAGTAAAAATTCCGCGGCACCTGGTCCTCCGCCTGCCAACGGGCGCGCATCAGTAAAATCAATCCGCCCGTCGCCAGCACCATGCCCAGCACCAGTTCGCAAGTGTGTGGCCTGATATGAACACGGCTGCCCAGCCAGACACCGGGCATGGACGCAACCGCCAGTGTGAGCAGCACCCGCCAGTCAAAATGTCCCGCCCGGCCAAAACGCCGCCACGCCACGCTGGCTGCCAGCACATTGGCGATCAACACCGCCACACGGGTCGAAGCCGGCACCACACCCAGCAGCGCCAGCGCCGCCAGATAGCCCGTCGCCCCGCCGTGACCGACGGACGAATAGAAAAATGCCACTGTGAAAGCTGCGGCCAGCAAAACGGCCCCTTGCACAGGGTTTATGTCAGTCATGTCGAATCAGCGGGTTGTTTTAAGCGGCAGAACAATCAAGGCGATTCGTTGGAGGAAAATTGATTGCGCCGCCTATCGCCAGCGGCTTTGCGTCTGAACCGAAATTCATTGGTGAAAGGCTGGCTCACTTTTCAAAACAGGATCGTCCCAAGGTGCAGGTATCCGGATGCGCCGGCTGGTCGTCTGCGCCGACAACGCTTTGCGTGAGGTTGCACCAGAAATGGCTCGGGGAGGCGTGTTCAGGATCTTTTTCCGCGAACGCCTC
>JAJXXI010000073.1 GCA_021781185.1 bacterium | reverse complement strand
GGCCAGTCGTCGTTTGTGCCGCCATCGTTTTCCGAACTGGCGACACTGTTTCCGCAACTCGAAATCCTCGAATGCCTCGGACGCGGCGGCATGGGGGCCGTCTATAAGGCGCGTCAGCCGCGGTTGGACCGGATGGTCGCGCTGAAAATTCTCGCGCCAGAAAGACAGAACGACCTCCAGTTCGCCGAGCGATTTGAACGCGAAGCCCGCGCGCTCGCGCGGCTGAATCATCCGAACATTGTCACCGTTTTCGACTTCGGCGAGGTGTCGGGACAGTATTATCTGCTGATGGAATTCGTGGACGGGCTGACCCTGCGGCAGGTGCTGCAGGCGGGAAAAATCGCGCCCGCCGAGGCGCTAAATATCGTTCCGAAAATTTGCGAGGCATTGCAATACGCCCACGAGCACGGCATCGTCCATCGCGACATTAAGCCGGAGAATATCCTCCTGGACAAGCAGGGCCGCGTGAAGATCGCTGACTTCGGCATCGCAAAAATCGTGGATCTGGAATCCGAGAATTCGTCGCTGACCGGTGCGAAGGACGTGATGGGCACGCCGCATTACATGGCCCCGGAGCAGATTGAGAAACCGCAGACGGTGGATCACCGGGCGGATATTTATTCGCTGGGCGTCGTGTTTTACGAAATGCTCACGGGCGAGCTGCCGCTGGGGAAATTCGCTCCGCCTTCGCAGAAAGTGCAGGTGGACGTGCGGCTGGACGAGGTGGTGCTGCACACGTTGGAAAAGGAACCGGCGCGGCGTTATCAGCACGCCAACCAGGTGAAGACCGCAGTGGAAACCATCACCGGCTCGTCGGCGGAATTCGCGTCCATGCCGGGGAAATCGGGCGCGGCCACGCCGCCGTCGTTTTCAACCGCCCCGGTCGGGAACGCGAGCGACAAGACCATCCTGCCGGCATTTTTGCTGGCATTCTTCTTCGGTGTGTTCGGCGCCCACCGGTTTTACGTGGGAAAATATGTGACCGCCTGTCTGCAATTGCTGGGGCTGGGCAGTTGTATTCTTTGGATTGTCCTCTGCGCTGCCGGCGCACCGCAGCCGTTGTTGGGGCTGATGCTGGCCGGTTCGATCTGCGGCTGTCTGGCTTGGGCGACGATTGACTGGCTTTTGCTGGTTTGCAAAGCGTTCAAAGATGGCAAGGGCATCACGATGACCCACTGGGTTCAGCCGGGTGCCAGCACGCCGAAACCGGCGGCACAGACACCAACCGCTGGAACCTCCAATCCACCGCTGACGACGGTTCAGCCGTCCGGTGACCGGACTGGCATGATGATCACCGCTCCGGCGGTGGCCTTGATGGTTGCTGGATTATGGAAGATATTGTCGGCATTTCTGAGCGGGGTTTTTCTGCTGCCCGGAGGCAATCGGTGGCTGACCGAAATGTTTGGCGGAAATTTTCCCGGTGGCTGGGGATTGGTGGGTTTTCTGAGTCTGGTGCTGTTCAGATTCATCCCCGGCTTGCTGATCCTGTTCGGTGGCCACCAAATGTTGCAACGGCGGAGTTACGCCTGGGCGGTGGCGGCGGGCATCATCGCCATCGTCGCGTGCAGTATCATCAGCCTGCCCATCGGCATCTGGGCGTTGATTGTCCTGGCACGTGAGGACGTCAAATCCACCTTCGATGCCACCCCTTCCGCCATCACCTCAGACGCCGCCCCAGCCCGTCGGGCTGGACGCCGCAATGCCGTTGTTGCCGGCTGGATGATTTTAATCCTTCTGCTGGTGGCCGTTGCGGGCGCAACGGCGCTGGTGTTTGTCCCGTGGGCAAGGTCCGCGATCGGCTTGAACCATTCAAAGTTGTTCAGTGAACTGACGTCTGACTCGCTGGCCCTAACCCCGGAGCAATTGCAAAAGGCCGGCATTGTCCAAGGCGCAGGCGGGGAGTTTCGGAAGAAATCCACCGAGTCATTTCCGCTCAAGACTGGCGGCCGCTTCAGCCTGGAGAACGTCAAGGGGCGGATCGAAATCCACGGCTGGAGCAGCAATGTTGTGATGGTCGCCGCCGACATTCACGGCAAGACCGGCGAAAGTGTGGAGGCGGTCAAAATCAACGTTGATTCGGATCTGGACCGGGTCAGTGTTCACACCGAACAGCCGTCGAGCGTGACGGGTTTTCCATGGAGCTGGCCCTGGTTCAAAAACAGCCGTCGAAATGACGCCAGCGTGGATTACTCCATCCAGGTGCCGCTGAACGCCCGGCTGGCAAATATCAGCAGCGTCAACGGCCAGATTAAGATTGACGGGGTGGCGGGTGACATCAGCGCCAGCACCGTGAATGGAGATTCACAGGTTGAAAATGCCGCCGGCAACGTGAAACTCTCTTCGGTGAACGGCCAGATCAACGCCGGCATGAGCCGGCTTGGCGACGGCCAATCCGTGTCGCTGGATGCGGTCAATGGCCGGATCGAGCTGTCCGTGCCGGCGGATGCGGACGCAGCTTTTTCTGCGGGCACGGTCAACGGCAGCATCGCCAGCGAGTTCTCCGGGCTGGTGGTGAAAAAGGATTTTCCCGCCAGCAGGCATTTGAACGGCAGTCTGGGCGGCGGCCAAGCCAGGGTAAAAATCAACACGGTCAACGGCGGCATCAAAATCCGGAAGCTTGAACCGACGGAGCCGGCCGTGACCAATGCCGTCCCTGCCGTGCTGCCTGCCAGCCATTGACGACGGACGCCTCGGCGGCTCCGTCAATGCTTCATGAATTCGCCAAGGCCGCCTCGCGCTTTTGCACGGCGATGTAAAGCGCATCCTTCAGCTTGGCACGCTTGAATTTCAATTCATCAATCTGCTGGTCGCTGGCGTATTCCACGTCGTCCTCGATGCGGCAGATTTCGTCGTCCAGCTTGTGATACTCCTCAAACGCCTCGCGAAAACGCCCGTCCGCCAGCTTGAGCGAGCGGATGGTTTCACGATGCGCGGGGAACTCTTTTACGAACGGATGATGCAGGTCCATGGGACGTCCTCCAGTTGGAAGTTTGACCGGCAACGTCGGGAATCGGCGAGCCGGGTGGTCGTTGCGCTGTTGGTTCTATGCTCATGACCGAAGTCAATTAAGCCCAGCCCATCTAAAAATTCCAGTTCTATTTTTAATTTAATTAATCACAAACAAGTCCATTGCCGCCTTTCCAAGGGTGCGTGGATGAATTAAATTCCCCGTCACTCTCGAACCATGCCGAGCGTTTTCATAAAAACTTACGGTTGCCAGATGAACGAGCGCGACAGCGAAGCCGTCGCCGCCCAGCTCGTCGCCAAGGGCTATTCCCTCGCCAGGTCCGAATCCGCCGCCGACGTGGTGCTGCTGAACACCTGCAGCGTGCGCGATTTTGCCGAGCAGAAAGCCATCAACAAGATGCGCAACGTCGTCGGCACGGCGCGCAGCGAAAAGCGCAGCCAGATCGTCGGCTTCATGGGCTGCATGGCGCAGAGCCGCGGCCGGGAGCTGATTGACAAGCTGCCGGACGTGGATCTTGTCCTCGGCACCCAGAAATTTCATCGTGCGGCGGAATACCTTGATGAACTGCTTGCCGGCAAACGCGAGAAAATCGTGGACGTCGAGGCCGAGGCGAAAAGCGAAGCCACCATCCGCGAACATCTGCTCAACGGCAGCGCCAAGACCTCCGTGTCCGCCTTCGTCAGCATCATGCAGGGCTGCAACCAGCATTGCACCTTCTGCATCGTGCCCAGCACCCGCGGCGAGGAACGCAGCCGCACGATTCCCGACATCGTCGCCGAATGCCGTGAACTTGTCTCACGTGGCGTTCGGGAGATCACTCTGCTGGGACAGATTGTGACGAGCTTTGGCAAGCGCGACCATCCCCTGCTCGACGGCAAATCCGCTTTCGTTCAACTGCTTGACGCCGTCCATGAGATTGACGGCTTGGAACGCGTCCGCTTCACTTCGCCGCATCCGAAAGGCTATGGCGACGATCTCGTTGAAGCCTACGCCCGACTGCCAAAACTCTGCGAAAGCGCGCACATTCCGTTGCAAAGCGGCAGCGACCGTTTACTGAAGCTCATGCATCGCGGCTACACGCGGGAACGCTTTCTCGGCGTCATTGAGAAACTCCGAAAAGCCAGACCGGGCATCGGCATCACCACCGACATCATCGTCGGCTTTCCGGGAGAAACGGAGGCCGACTTTGAAATGACCCTTTCGCTCTGCCGCGAAGTGCAGTTCGACAACGCCTACATTTTCAAATACTCGCCGCGCCGCGACACGCCGGCCGCCGACATGCCCGATCAGGTGCCGCAGGAAATCCGCGAGGAACGCAATCATCGCCTGCTCGAACTGGTGAATGAAATCGCCGCCCGCAAATACGACACGTTCATCGGACAACAAGTGCAAATTCTGGTGGAAGGACCGAGCAAGAAGAACGCGGCGCGCTACACCGGCCGCACGCGCTGCAACCGCATCGTGCTGTTCGACGGCAGCACCCGCCACCAGGGGCAGCTCATGGACGTGAAGATCGAGCGCACTGGCTCCTTCACGCTCTATGGTGATCCGGCGGTAGTGAATCTGTGAATTCCGTGTGCGGCAAAAGCGTTGCCATTCTTTCCAGCGCGGGCAAAATGACGGCGTGAATTTCCGCGACAAAATCATTGCATGGGCCCAGTTGCCGGCATGGCGAAAGCAGTTTTGCGCGACCGGCAAAAAGCTCGTCGTCACCAACGGCTGTTTCGACATTCTGCATCTCGGCCATGTGACCTATCTGGAGAACGCCCGCAATTTCGGCGACGCCCTGCTCCTCGGTGTAAACAGCGATGCCGCAGTGTCCGGACTGAAAGGTCCCGGCCGTCCGGTGAATTCCGAGACCGACCGCGCCTTGGTGCTGGCCGCGCTGGCCAGCGTGGATGGCGTCTGCATCTTCACCGACACGACGGCCACAAAATTTCTCGCCGCCGCCCAGCCGGACATCTACGTGAAGGGCGGCGACTACACGCTGGAAACGTTGAATCAGGACGAGCGGCGCGCGGTGGAATCGGCGGGCGGGAAAATTGTTTTGGTTCCCTTTGTTCCCGGCAAATCCACGACCGGCCTGCTGGAGAAAATTTCGCGGCTCTGAGCTTGCCCAACCTTTATGCGCTTCCTGATGCTCAACTGGCGCGATCCGCGCAACCCGCTTTCCGGCGGGGCGGAACGCGTTTCGCTGGCATATCTCAAGGAACTGGTGCGACGCGGTCACGAGGTCTGCTGGTTCGCCAACGATTTTCCCGGCGCGGCGCGCGAGGAGCTGTTTGAAGGGATCAAGATCATCCGCGGTGGCGGCAAGGGATCGTCTGTTCTGAAGGCGCGGCAATGGTATCGGCCGCAACCGCATTTTGACTTGGTGATTGACCAGCATCACGGCATTCCGTGGTATGCGCCCTGGTGGTGTGGAACGAATTGCGTGGCCTACATCCACGAAGTGCTCGGGCCGATCTGGAGTTCATTTTATCCCTGGCCGCTGAGCGCCCTGGGCCGTGCGCAGGAGCGCTGGACTCACCGGTTTTATCAGCAGGTGCCGTTCTGGACGCCTTCGGATTCCACGCGCAAGGTTTTGCAGGACCATGGCGTGA
>JAJXXI010000104.1 GCA_021781185.1 bacterium | reverse complement strand
GTGCGATGGAGTGTTGTGCATGCCGCTGGAGTCGGCATTCACCAAGATGGATGAGGTCGCTTGACCGGCGAGCTTGACGCATAAAAAATCATTGGCAGAATCACGCGATGACATCGCGTATAGCCCTTGCCCTTGGTTTTTCTTTGGCCGTCTTTTCCGCCGGATTCGCTTCCGCCGAAACAGTCTGGCTGGACGACCTGAATCTCGCTTCCGCTGAACAGGGTTGGGGTGAACCTCATAAAAACCAGTCGGTTGATGGCCATGCTCTCACCATTGACGGCAAGAAATTTGAACGCGGTTTTGGCACGCACGCGGAAAGCACGCTGCGCGTCAACCTGGCCGGCGGCGCACAGAGTTTTTCCGCCAGCGTCGGCGTGGACGACGAGGTCAATAAAAACCCGGCCTCAAGCATCGAATTCATCGTGCGCGGCGACGGCAAGACACTCTGGAAAAGCGGCGTCATGCATGCGGGTGATGCCGCCAAAAATTGTGACGTGGATCTGGCGGGGGTGAAGTCGCTGGTGCTGGAAGTCAGCGATGCCGGAGACGGCATCAGCTATGACCACGCGGACTGGTCAGACGCGAAATTCGCGACGGTAGAAGCCAAATCATTCACGGTGATCGGCGAGCCCAAGCTGGTCCAGGTGGCCCCCTACATTCTCACGCCGCCCGCACCCGCCACGCCGCGCATTAACGGCGCAGACGTCTTCGGTGTGCGGCCCGGCTCGCCGTTTCTATTTACGATTCCAGCCACTGGTGATCGGCCGATGAAATTCTCCGCGCAACATCTGCCGCGCGGCCTGAAGCTGGACGCCGATACCGGTCACATCACCGGTTTCCTGAAAATGAAGGGTGAATTCACCGTCACGTTGCGCGCAAAAAACGCACTCGGCACGGCGGAAAAGAAATTTCGCATCGTCTGCGGCGACCAGATCGCGCTGACGCCGCCGATGGGCTGGAATAGTTGGAACTGTTTCGCCGGCGCGGTTTCGGAGGAAAAGGTCAAAAGCGCGGCGGACGCGATGGTCAAGAGCGGCCTGATCAACCATGGCTGGACCTACATCAACGTGGACGATTACTGGCAGAACAATCATGACTCAAAGGATCCGACGCTGCGTGGGCCATTTCGCACCGCGCAGGGCCACATTGTGCCGAACTCGCGCTTTCCCGACATGAAGGGGCTGGCCGATTACATTCACCAGCTTGGTTTGAAAGCGGGCTTGTATTCCTCGCCCGGCCCGTGGACGTGTGGTAATTGCACAGGCAGTTTTGGGTATGAACAGCAGGATGCGGCTGATTACGCGAATTGGGGGTTTGATTATTTGAAATACGATTGGTGTTCATATTCACCGGACATGGAATCGCTACGTGGCAATTCGACAAATTATCCAATGTCCGCAGGAAGCTGGAGCGGTTCAACACCGTCGGGGCAGGCAGAATTGATGAAGCCCTACGCCATCATGCACGACGCGCTGGCGGTGCAAAAACGTGACATTGTTTACAGCCTTTGCCAATACGGCATGGGCGATGTGTGGAAATGGGGCGACCAGGTTGGCGGCAACTGTTGGCGCACCACCGGTGACATCACCGACACCTGGAAAAGCATGAGCGGCATCGGCTTCAATCAGGACAAGGCCGCGCCCTACGCCAAACCCGGCAACTGGAATGATCCCGACATGCTTATCGTGGGCCAAGTCGGCTGGGGCAACCTGCATCCCACGCGCCTTTCGGTGGATGAGCAATACACGCACATCAGCCTGTGGTGCCTGCTCTCCGCGCCGCTGCTCATCGGCTGCGACATGACCAAGCTGGATGCCTTCACCTTGAATCTGTTGGAAAACGACGAAGTGCTCGCCCTCGACCAGGACGCGCTTGGCAAGGAGGCGACCTGCGTCATCAACGACGGCCGCCTGCGCGTGTATGAAAAGGAACTGGAGGATGGCGGCCGCGCCCTCGGTTTTTTCAACCTCGGCGTGGAACCGCTGAAACTGGATTTCAAGGATTTTGCGAAGCTCGGCCTAGCCGGTAAACAACACGTCCGTGATCTGTGGCGGCAGCAGGACGTGGCCACCGTCAACACCACCTCAGGCAGCCTGCCGCTGACGATTCCCGGCCACGGCGTAATGCTTTACAAGCTGACGGCGGCAAAGTGATTCGCGGCAAGATGTGTTTTCAAAATGCGGACGGAACTGCAGTTTTGGCGCGCGGGTCAAGTCACGCAGCAGCTCGACCTGACCGCGCAGCGGTCACTGTGCGACATGGAATTTTCCCGGCTTAAATGATTCCGTCGCCGGACTGGAAACCCGGTTCCAGCAGGCCGGATGCCTGCCGCCAAATTTCATTCCATGAACCGGGCCAGGCGACTGTGCGTGCGTTTGATTTCCTCGATCATCCGGTCGAAGTGACGGATGCGCCGGAACGCGTGGAGGATGAGGTAAACGCCCAGCGCCATCCGCTTCTCCGGGAACAGCAACTGCACCTCGTTCAGGATCATCGTGACCGACTCGGACTCGGCTGGCCCCGTTTCGTTCAACTGTCACGAATCAAAACAAGTTGCACACTGTCCATAAACAAAGGCGGACAGAGAAATACTGTCCGCCTTTTAAAACTGCTGGATGTTCGCTGGGCCTCAAACTTCCTTCAACGCACGATTGATACGCTCAATGCCTTCGTCAACCTCCGCGCGATTCTTGAAGCCGATCACCACCGCGTCAATGTCCCGGCAGGCCATCGCGTAACGGACGGATTTTTCACGGTCCGCCGGGCGGGTGAAGGTGCCGTTGCCGTAAATTTTCATCCCGATGACACCGCGGCCCTGCTCGTGCATGATTTTGATTTGGTTCATCACCGGAGCAATATCGCCACCGCCACCCCAGCTGTTCGACTCCTGGTCGGTGAAGGTGCCTTGCGGATTCACGCGCACCAGATGCACCTCGCTCCAGTCCGAGGCAACCGAAGCACGCAATGCCGGCAGCGTGTGACAGGAAACGCCTTTGGCGCGAATCCACTTCTTTTCCTGCGCCTGATCAAAGGCCTCCATCACCCGCTTCCATTCATCCGTCCACCGGCCGCGCGTCATGCAATGAACCAGCAGGCTGTCCACATAATCGGTGTTGAACGTCTTGCGGTGATGGTCAATCACAGACAGCACGTCCTGCGGCCGGCCGTCCACCTTGGACTGGATGAACAGCTTTTCACGCGGCAATCCTTTGATGGCATCGCCGATCATGCCAAACGTCGCGTAAGCCTCGGCGGTGTCTATGTAGGTGATGCCACGGTCGTAAGCGTAGTGGATCAGATCCACAAACGCGGCCTTGCCATCCGCAATTTGCACGTGCCCGTTGTTGCTGCCGGTGCCGATGCCGAGCCGGCTCAATTTGATGCCGGTCCTGCCCAGCGTCACCTGGTCCGCAGCCGTCCGCACCGGAGTTGAACCGGCCACACTGGAGCTGGCGTTGGTTTGCGACCACGCCCACGGCGCGAACAACGCGGTTCCCGCCAGTGCGGTGGAGGTTTTGAGAAATTGACGCCGATTCAGGCCGTCTGGTTTGCGACGCGATGGTTTCATGCAAATGAACTTTCTTGTTTCCCGCAATTGAGGCGGCTCAACGCGAGCCGCGCTAAATGCAACTGTCCGACGAAATGACAGTTTGATGAATTTCTCAACCAATACCATCTGTGCCTGAAATGACAACTGAAAGCTGTGCCGTTTCAAATCCAGCCAAATGAAGTTCCATTCCAGCCACGCCCAAGCGCAGTTGAGCGGCGGCCAAGCCCCGGTCAGTTCCGACCAAGGTTCGTAGAGATCAAGCCAAGGCCGGACAGGTTCCCGGCCGCGCCAGCAAAGCCGCACTGTTCCACGCGCTGGACCAGGGCCTTGTCAACCTCTCGCGCACGGCCCGGCAGATTGAAAAATCCGAGAACGGCTTTGCCGCGCCCTTCCGCCTGCCCGGTAACACCAGCGACTGCGCCAAACGCCTCGACGCCGAACTCCACAAATGGCGGAACCGTCCGCTGGGAACTTGTCCCTATCTGGGGTTCGACGCCCGCTACGAAAAAGTCCGCCACGACGGTCACCTCCGCGACTGTGCCGTCCTCATCGCGCTGGGCATCACTCCCGCAGGCCAACGCATCATCCTCAGCGTGAGCGTCGCCCTCAGTGAAGCCGAAGCGCATTGGCGCACCTCCTTCCAAAGCCTCGTCCAGCGCGGCCTCTACGGCGTCACGTTCATTGTCAGCGACGATCACCCCGGCATGGCTGCCGCCCGCAAAGCCGTCTTTGGTGCCGTCCCCTGGCAGCGCTGCCAGTTCCACCTCCAGCAAAACGCTCAGGCTTACGTCCCGCGTCTGGATCAACGGGCCGAAGTGGCCCGTGCCATCCGCTGCGTTTTTGAATGCGCCACCCGTTCGGCGGCCGAGCAACGGCTCAAAGGAATCGTCACGCATCTTGCCAAGAGCGCACCCCAACTCGCCGCCTGGCTGGAGGAAAACTTGCCGCAAGGCTTCACCGTGTTCCTGCTGCCCGCCGCCCACCAGCAACGGC
Source organism: bacterium (assembly GCA_021781185.1). GTDB lineage: Bacteria > Verrucomicrobiota > Verrucomicrobiia > Limisphaerales > UBA11358 > UBA11358. The sequence continues at coordinate 1,030 of JAJXXI010000104.1, read as the reverse complement.
TGCGCACCTCCAAAGCACTCGAACGAGTCAGCCAGGAACTCAAACGCCGCACCCGCATCGCCCGCGTCTTCCCCAACGAATCATCCATCCTCCGCCTGATCACGGTGCTCTTGTGCGAAACCAGCGACGATTGGGAAACCGGAAAAATCTACCTCAACATGGAAAACCAAAACCCACCCTCTGTTTGATGCTCTGTTTGATGCTCAAAGAATTTACAGAAAAAGAATTGCGCGGCCCCCTTGGTCGAGGGCTTTCGTCGGCCTTCGCTACGCTCAGGCCGCCTCAACCCCTCGACCAAGGGACGGATACGACAGAGGAATCACCGGTCTCCTTTTGAACTCGCCACGACAGCAAAAAGGACGGTCGTAAACTGTTCGAAAGCCACCGCTCAAAGAAAATCGGCGGATCCGGCACACGATAACATTTCCCGGATCCGCCGAAGCTCGTCTTTCAAACAGGAAAAACAGAGCGCCCGTTCTCAAGGGCAATTTCAACGTAACCCATCTCCTGCCCGCTGCAAGTGTTTTGATGGCAGATCGGGAAATAAATGCCTCCTGCTGGTCTGCGCCGGGGATTCTGGTGCGGCAACCGGAAAAAACTCATTTTCCCGGCGTGCTTCGCGGCGTATGCTTCCGCCCGTTGAAACACTTTGCCCAGATCATTCTGCTCAGCCTGCTCATCGTGGCAATGTTGCCGGGCAGCGTCCGGGCGGTTGACTCCCCTTTCATAGTGGATGTCTGGGGCACGGCGGACGGCCTGCCGCAAAGCTCGGTCATCGCCATCACGCAGACGCACGACGGCTATCTCTGGCTGGGCACGCTCAACGGCCTGGTGCGGTTTGATGGCAATTCCTTCACGTGCTTCAACGTCAACAACACGCCGGGTTTGCCTGGCAACAAAATCGTTTTTTTGTTCGAGGACAGCCGTTCCAATCTCTGGGTGGGCACGGATAACACCGGCATCTGCCGCATCCGAAACGGGGTGGTGCAGAAATTGGATGCGGATGGCGCAACGGGAAAAGTGACCAGTG
>JAJXXI010000716.1 GCA_021781185.1 bacterium | reverse complement strand
GGGATTCAACCTTATCGTTCCGTAGGCATACAACGTGTTTACCCCCACAATACTGCCCCCTGAATTACCGGCAACATACTGAAGCAGATTGGTGCCGGCCGATTCATAAGCGACCTGCCGCGTGGCATAAAACAATGTGTGTGAGCCCGGCCCCCATTCGTGGTGATAACCAAAATAGAAATTGGGCTGCTGCGTTTCGTTGAACCTGAAGCTGTCAGAAGCATTGGCTTGATTGTAATACTCGTTTACATCGCCAGAACTGACTTTGCCCTGTTGCACCGTAAAATATGCCGTGTCTTGCGGGGTGAACTGGTCTTTGACGGTCAGTGACAAAAAGCGCTGTTCATTGTCGTTGTTCCTCCGCTGACCGTTATCGGAAATATAATCGGTGTCCAAACTGTAGCTGAAGTTGTCGTAGGTGCCGAATTGCGCGCCGCTTTCCATCCAAGTGCCGCGGCTCAAATACGTGGTGTCAGAAACCACCCCCATGCGGTTCCGGTCGAACAGCTTGGTATAAGGCTGCTGGGCCGTCAGCGAGGACAGAATGCCGACGCTGCCGGGAGCCAGCAAATTGGCAATGGTGAACTCACTATTGGCCGGCGTCTCGTAACGGAGGTTGCTCCAGTTCGGGTCGCGGAGCTGGTCATAGCTGCTGCCCAGGAAAAGGTGGGCCGAGTAGTTCGCATAGTCGTAGCTCACGGCGCGTCCCGCCTCCCGCTGGGCCACGTCGCTCATTCCAGCGTCGCCGTAAATGCCGGCCAGATCGGCGGCGCGCACCGCCTGGTCTTTATCCAGCAACAACTGCGAGCGATACACGCTGCGGTTGTTGTTCAAGGCCTGCGATTTTTCCAGGTCGCGGATGGCGTCATTGACCTGGTTGTTCTGCTGCTTGTGCAGCGCGGAGTAGAGCCACGGCGTCGGGTCGTTCGGGTCCAGTCGCTTCGCGTTGTTCAGTTCCCTGGTTGCGCGGACGTCGTCGCCGACGGCGATGTAGGCTTTGCCCAGATAGCTGCGCAGTTCCGCGCGTTGCGGTTCCAAGGCGGCGGCGATGAGCAGGTCTTCGCGTCCGCCTTCCGTGTCGCGCAGGCGGATGCGCACGATGCCGCGGCCCAGCCACGCATTGCCCAGCGCGGAATCGGCGGCGAGGGCGGCATTGAAACTGGCCAGCGCGGTGTGCGGATCGTTCTCCGCGTTGAGGATGAAACCTTTCAAGGCCAGCGCCTGCGCATTGCACGGTGCCAGCGCGAGGCTCTGGTCCAGCGCCGTCAACGCGTCTTTCGTGCGGCCAAAGCCGAATTCCAGTTCCGCCACGCGCTCCCACGCAAAGCCGAACCTGGGGGATTTGGCGGCGGCTTCTCGGGCATCGTTCAACGCATTTCGCAGTGAGGTCTCCCGCACGGCGCGGGATTGCTCGAAATATGAATTGGCCAGCAGTTCCGAGGCAAGCTGCGGCTTGCCGGACAGGACGGACGGCTGCCGTTTCACGGCGGCGATGAGCTGGCGCAAGGCGTCGGCGAGCTGTCTGCTCCGGCCGGACTGGTCAGCCAGGCCGGACATGACCGCCTCGGCGGAGGCCACGTCGCCCACGGACAACAGCACTGCGGCGTGATAAATTTTTGCCGCGGCGGAACCGGAATCGCTGGCGGGATATTTTTTCAGCGCCAACAGGAGGTCGCCGGAACGGTAGGCGGCCAGCGAGGCGGCGAACTGTTTTTGTTCGTCCGCCGTGAGCGGCAGTTCGTCCGGGTCAATCACCGCCGGATAATAAAAGCACCATTGCAGGAGGTTGTTGGCGATGAAGCCGGCGGTGCGCACGGGTGCCCGCCCCAAATCCACGACGGCCTGCTCGCCGTTGGTCAGCAGCAGCGTGCCGTGGTGGTTGCCAAATTTCACCTTGCCATCCACCACGGAGAGCGTGGTGCGGTCCGCGTTGTTCACGGCGAGGACGAATTCCGTGCCTTCAATGCCTGCCACCGCGCCACGGGTGATGATGTGAATGCGCCCGGGTTTGTCGCGGTGAAAAAACGAAATGACGCCGCGGATGAGATGCAGGCCCGACTGCGAATTCAGCGGGTCTGGCGGCAATACTTCAAGCTCCGTCGAGGCGCCAAACGGCACCACACTCTGGTCGGACCAGCGCAGGGCCACGCGGCTGTTGTCCGCCGTGCGAATCCGGTCGTAGGGATGCAAAACCAGATTGTCCGTGGCCACCGTCCAGTTCTTGGCACCGACAGGCAAAACTTCCACTGTTCCCTGAAGCTCGACAATGCGGACCTCGTTCGTCGCCGGAACCCCGGCCGACCAGGCTGACGGCACCACCACGCAGGTAGCGGCGAAAATCGCCACCCCTGCCACCCATCGGTTGAGACTGTTTAGAATTGGGTTAATGATGGAACTCCAGTTTCATCGAGATCTGTTATGCCAACTGGTTTGTCGCATTAGAATACTTGGACAACCCAGTATTTCAATTTGTATATTATGCGAAAAACTGGACTAATTTTGGTTGCCAATAAACGCGCCAGTGCTCATTACTGGCCCGATGGCACACACGTCGGACGAATTGATCCCCACCCGGGCCACGCTGATTCAGCGCCTGAAGAACTGGCAGGATCAGGCCAGTTGGCAGGAGTTCTTCGACACCTACTGGCGGCTCATCCATGACGTGGCTGTCAAACGTGGGCTGACGGCGTCCGAAGCTCAGGATGTGGTGCAGGAAACCATGATTTCCGTGGCCAAACACATGCCGGGATTCAAATACGATCCGGCCATCGGCTCTTTCAAGGCATGGCTGCTGAATATGACCCGCTGGCGCATCGCCGATCAATTGCGCCGCCGACAACCACAGGCCGAATATCAGGAAGTCACGGACGCCGCCACGGCAGGTGAATCTCCCACCGAAGCTGGCGTCCTCCATGCCCTGACAGATTTAGAAAAGTTGTGGGATGAGGAATGGGAAAAAAACCTGTTGGAAGTCGCCGTGGACAAGGCCCGCCGCCGCCTCGACCCGAAGCAATACCAAATCTTCGATTTTTACGTGAACAAGGAATGGAAGCCTGAGCGGATCGCCCAGGCGTTTGCCATTTCCGTCAATCAGGTCTATCTGGCCAAACATCGGGTGACTGAAGCAATCAAGCAGGAAGTCGAACGGCTAAAAAAGGAAATGACCTGACGGGCTCGCTTGATGTCCGGCTGGACCCGGGCTGGTGTTTTTTCTGCCCGGCTTGTTTTTCAGGCAAGTCTCTGGCCGGTTGAATTGATTAGTTTGATCTGCTCCATCCTCTTGCGCGAAGAACTCGACAATTCAGGAAATCTTTCCAAGCCTTTTCCGCGTAATTTCAGCCAGCCGTGTTGAGCCAAAAATTTCACGCCGGGGGGGGGGATCAAAAATTTTCAAAAATTTTGAAAGATTAGGCAATCCTGGCCGTATTGCTTAGTGAGCGGTTAATAGGGTTGGTGGAAAAGGGGTGGCTGCTCGGCGGTGTTTAATTTGTCAGCTCCGCCCCTCAGGGGCGGGAATCAATGGAAAAAGGGCCGGGCTACAGGGGCGGGGCGGAGCTGATTTTTTTCCAAATGGCGATGTTTTATGATAAAGGACACTGGAGAATTGATTCTAAGTGCCCTTCGTTTGTCTTCTTTAGTTCTTAATTGAAATGCACTTGTCGTCTCGGCCGCGTTTCTACGCAAAGAAAGATTTGCATTTTCACGATTTTGGCTGTTCACTTTCCCGAAGATCATCAGTTGTATTATGATATCGAACGAACGTCAGTCACCCTATGGAAGGTGGTCCAGTCCGACACCGCGCCCACATATTGTGGAAGACACGCTGAAATCCGGCGTGGTCCAAATCGAGCGCAAAACCTTTGTTTTCACCCTCAAGGAAAACCCCCGTGGCCGTCTGTTGCGCATCACCGAAGACATCGGTGGCCGCCGCAACGCCATCATCATTCCCTCCACCGGCCTCAATGAGTTTAAGAAGCTGCTGGAAGAAATGATCAAGGCTGCGGATGAGTTGCCGCCGGCCAGTCCGCCGCCGCCGCAGGCTTAGCCGGGCTTTGCCATTGCCGGCTGGGTGGGTTTCAGGTCCATTTGTGATCGCCCGATGCACGGCGCTTGAATGACGCCGCCTGAATTATTCTCCGCCCGGCTCCGCAGTGCCGCCCCGGTGCTGACGCTTGCCCCGATGCAGGATGTCACCACGCTGGAATTCATGCGCGTCATCGCGCGTTACGGCGGGCCGGACGTTTACTGGACGGAATATTTCCGGGTGCATGGCGATTCGCGGCCGGAAAAGTGGATTCTCGATTCCATCACCAAAAATCCCACCGGCCGGCCGGTCGTGGCGCAGTTGATCGGCAACGACATTCCTGCCCTCGTTCGCACGGCTAAGCTGCTGCAAAAATATCCGGTGGCCGCCATTGATCTGAATCTGGGCTGCCCCGCCCCCATCGTTTACCGCAAATGTGCCGGCGGCGGGCTGCTGCGGGAGCCGTTGAAGATTGACGCCATTCTCGGCGCGCTGCGCGACGCGGTAACGGTGCCATTCACCGTCAAAACCCGGATCGGTTTTGAATCGGCGGCGGAATTCGACATGCTGCTGCCGTTGTTTGCGAAGCATCCGATTGACCTGCTCACCATTCACGCCCGCACCGTGGTGCAGATGTATCGGCCCGGCGTGCGCTACGATTTAATCGCCCGCGCGGCCAGGGAACTCCGGTGTCCTGTGCTGGCAAACGGCAACGTTTACGGCGCCGCACAGGCCGTCACGCTGTTCGCGGAAACGGGCGTGCGCGGTTTGATGATCGGGCGCGGGGCCATCCGCAATCCCTGGCTGTTCGACCAGATCCGCGCGGAACTGCGCGGTGAAAAAATCCGGCTGCCGGCGGGACGCGAACTGCTGGCCTACATCCATGAACTCTGGGACAACGAAATCACACCCGGCGTCAGGGAATCGGCCCAGGTGCAGCGGATGAAAAAATTCATGAACTTCATCGGCGAGGGCATCGGCGGGCAGTTTCTGTTTGAAATTCGCCGCGTCACGACGACGGCGGATTTCTGGCGCGTGTGCGAAATCTACCTCAACCACGACCATCTGATGGCTTTGGAACCGCCGGAGACATTTTAACGAGCTGGCGACCGTAGCGTTTATCTTGGTCACCAATCCGTCTCACGGTAGTCTTTCAAAAACTTTCCCCAAACGTGTGTGCCGGTGTTGATGCCGGCGATAATCGGGTCCACGATGCGCGCCGCGCCGTCCACAATATCCAGCGGCGGATGGAAGCGATGCTCCGCCACCTTGCGCTCGGCGATGTGCGCCGGATCCTCGTCCGTCACCCAGCCGGTATCCACAGCGTTCATGTGGATGCCGTCGGCGTGGTAATCGGCTGCCGCCGTGCGCGTCATCATGTTCAGCGCGGCCTTGGCCATGTTCGTGTGCGGATGCCGCGTGGTCTTGAACTTCCGGTAAAACTGCCCTTCCACGGCCGAGACGTTGACGATGTGTTTGTCGCGCTCCGGCGTGCGGAGCATCAGCGGCTTGAGCCGCGCGTTGAGGATGAACGGCGCGATGGCATTGACGAGCTGCACTTC
>JAJXXI010000199.1 GCA_021781185.1 bacterium | reverse complement strand
AAAGCTGGCGTTGCAGTTGGTGGAAAATCGTCGTGAGGTCAGCCATGAAAGACAGACGCGCCGCCCGCCGTTCCGTTCAAACAAATCAATAATATTCCCCAACCAATCGGGGTTTTGAAAGAACCTCCTAATGGCAAGATTACGTCACTTGACAAAGATACTTTTTTAAAGCGCAAAGCAGAAATCGGCAATCAGGCCTTTTGTGCGACCCTGCTTAAAACCGGGCGAAAACCAGCCCCCGTCCGGTTTCCTGAGGATCTGTTGATTGTCGGTGACATGTCTTACTGGGCAAAATACGGCATGCATTGCAAGAAAATCATAATGATTAATCTCCCGCTTGCGCAATATCGCTGGCACAACACGAATGAAACAATTTTGCGTTCTACAAACATTCAAGGGCTTATTATCGAAGAGCGGAGTGTGACGAGGGAGATTGAAGAGATGCGGGATCAACCATGGAGTGGTTTTTTAAGAAGGGCAAAACTAGAGTGCTTATTTGCTGCGCGTTCCGGCGTCAAAGCCAAACGGTTTCGTCAACTCGGCAATATGACGTATGCGCGAGAGATTGATCAAATTGTTCGCAGCCACACAGGCCTGACCATCTGGCTGGCGGCCCGCGCCCTGGTTGAGTTGCGTGAAATTACTGTCTTTAAGATCGGTGGACGTCCACGGAAGCCAAATAATGTTTATAGTTAACTGTCCCGCCCGCTCCCTGTTCGGCCAATTCCAAAATTTTCAAATCCCGTAATTATCAGCCTTCGCAGGCTGTTGACGGGCATTCTTTACATCGTAACAGGAAATTAACTTGATTTGAAAAAACACCCCGACGTATGCTCGTGTAGCCCTTGGGTTATTCAATTATCAATAAGGACAATCTGACATGAAAACAACGGTTATGGAACGGGTATTGGTTATACGATCATTATTTACGTCAACCTGCTTTGGGTTGGCGTTTTTATTTTTCACCTTATCCAATCAGGCGCAAGCCGCCCAGTTGTTGCAAGCTCACCTGCCGCCGGTCGCCGCAAGAGAGCAACCGCTTGGCCTGCTGCCCGCCACCAATTCATTGAATCTGGCCATCAGCTTGCCGTTGCGCAATCGGGAGGCGCTGGCGAATTTGCTCCGGGAAATTTACGATCCGGCCAGCCCCAACTACCATCATTACCTGACTCCGGCGGAGTTCACGGAATTGTTTGGGCCAACGGAAAAAGATTATCAGTCGGTCATCCGCTTTGCCAAAGCTCACGGATTGAAAGTAACGGCCACGCACGCCAACCGGATGCTGGTGGACGTCAGCGGAACAGTGAAAAACATCCAGCAAACACTGCATGTTTCGTTGCACACTTACCAGCATCCCACCGAGGCGCGCACTTTTTACGCGCCGGATGCTCCGCCCTCGCTGGATTTGACCACGCCGGTTTTGGGGGTGGCGGGTTTGGACAATTATTCAATGCCGCATCCGCGCTATGTGACGAAGCCGGCAACGATGATGGCCAATGAATCACCCAATGCCGACACCGGTTCGGGGCCGGGCGGCACCTACATGGGCGCCGATTTCCGGGCCGCCTACGCGCCGGACACCACCTTGACGGGTTCAGGACAGGTTGTCGGCCTGTTGCAATTTGATGGATACAACGCCAGTGACATCACTTATTACGAAGGCATCGCCGGACTGCCCAATGTGCCGTTGCAAAATGTGCTGATTGATGGCGCCAGCGGCGCCGGCAGTGGCAGCGGCGGTCAGGTGGAAGTGTCACTGGATATTGAAATGGCCATTTCCATGGCGCCGGGATTGTCCAAGGTGATCGTGTATGAAGCGCCCAATCCCAGTCCGTTTGTGGACGTGCTCAACCGCATGGCGGATGATGACCTGGCCAAGCAATTGAGTTGTTCCTGGTATGAACCTCACGGCGCGGCGGAGCCGGCGGCGGATCAAATTTTTCTGCAAATGGCGGCGCAGGGCCAGAGCTTCTTCAATGCCTCCGGCGATGACGACGCTTACACGGGTTTGATTGATTTTCCCGGCGACTCGCCCTACATCACCCAGGTGGGCGGCACCACTCTGGCCATGAACAATTCCGGCGGTTCCTATAACTCGGAAACCGTTTGGAACTGGGGCGGGGGCATTGGCAGCGGCGGCGGTATCAGCACGCAATATCCGATTCCCGATTGGCAGACGAACATCAACATGAGCGCCAATCAAGGTTCAACCACGCAGCGCAACACGCCGGACGTGGCCATGACGGCTGACAATGTTTACGTCCGGGCGATTTTCCATGATTACCGGAACATCGGCGGCACGAGTTGCGCCGCGCCGTTGTGGGCGGGCTTTGCCGCCCTGGTCAACCAACAGGCTGAAGCCTCTGGAAAACCCGACATCGGATTCATCAATCCGGCTCTGGATGCGATTGGCACGGGACCGGATTATGCCACGTGTTTCCATGACATTACGGTGGGCAACAACACTTGGGGCGGCAGTCCGGCAAAATTTCACGCGGTTCCGGGTTACGACCTTTGCACCGGCTGGGGAACCCCTGCTGGACAACGACTCGTTGACGCGCTGGCCAATCCCGAACCGTTGCTCATCATGCCAACGGAAGGCTTTGTTTCCGCCGGTGGCGTTGGCGGGCCGTTCACCGTCACCTCCCAGGACTTCACGCTGACCAACCTCGGCACCAACACCATTTCCTGGACGCTGGCCAATACGTCGCAGTGGCTGGAAGTTTCATCCATCAGCGGCACGCTGCCCGTTGGCGGCCCCGCGACCAGCTTGACCGTGAGTTTGAATTCCGCCGCCAGCAATCTTGTGGTGGGAACTTACAGTGCCACGTTGTGGTTTACGAACGTGGACGACGGCGTCGGCCAGGGCCGGCAATTCGCGCTCAACGTCATCAGCCCGCCAACCATTATCAACCAGCCGACGAATCAGGCTGTATTGGAGGGTGCCACGGGGACTTTCACCGTCAGCGCCACCGGCGGCATGCCCCTCAATTATCAATGGCAGTTCAATGGAACCAATCTGACCGATGGCGGCAACATCTCCGGCTCCACCGGCACCAATCTGGTCATCAGCGATGTGGAGTCCAATGAGGTTGGTCTTTACAGCGTGGTTGTGACAAACCTCGCCGGCCAGGCCGTCAGCAGCAACGCGTCACTCACCATTACTCCATCCGAACCGGTTATTGTCATGCAGCCTGCAGACCAAACGGCTGTTGTCGGCCAGACAGTAACATTTAATGTGGCTGCCATTGGCACCAAACCTTTCACCTACCAATGGAAATTTGACGACACCAACATTGATGGAGCGAATAATGTTTTACTGGTATTAACCAATGTTCAGCTTTCACAATCCGGCGAATATTCTGTGGTTGTGTCCAACACGTTGGGATCAGCGGCCAGTTCCAGCGCCATGTTGAAGGTGTATCCCACGCCGCCAGCTTTGTTTTTCGATGATTTTAGTGGTCCAGATTTGAATTCAAACTGGCAGGCCAGTTTGCCTGATGCACATTGCGGCAGTTTTCCGACAGGCTACTCGCAAATCGCCTCTTATGCAGGTGCGCCGGGTTACAACTTCGACGTTTTGGATTCTTATTCGGTTTTGAACATAACGAATTACATGGGCCCGCTCCAGCGTCGCGGCTGGAGTTCCGTCACCAATTACCTTGCCAGCGACTTTCGTTATGAGGTTCGGTTCAACTCACTGACCCAGTCGTCATCCTCCAGCATAGATGGGTTCGTTGAGATCTGGATCATGGACGCGACCAACAGCAGCCGTTACGATATTGTTTCACCTTTTGGCGGCGGATTTGGCTCGGATTTCTACGTGTTCTTTGGGAGCAGCATTGACAATTCCTACACGCACACTTCCTTCAGTTACAGCGATAACACGTGGTATCGTCTGGTCTTGCAATGCGCGCCGGGACAAAACATCCGGGCTTCATTGTGCCGCGATGACGGAACGGAATTGGTTGGGAAGACGTTGGGACATGATGCTTCGGCGTATGGATCGGGTTTCAAAATCGTTTTGTCCCAAGCCATTGGTGATTCGGGAACCCCTTACCCCGATCATGTGGATGTGGATTATGCCAGTCTTACGACGGGACTGGCTCCAGCCATCACTGTTCAACCACAAAGTCAGATGGCTTTGCCGGGAACCAACGTAACTTTCAGTGTCACAGCCAGTGGTTATGCTCCTTTGAGTTATCAGTGGAGTGTGAACAATACAAATATTTCATGGGCGACCAACGCGACGATGACATTGACCAATGTTCAATTAGCTGATTCAGGAAATTACGCCGTGCTGGTAACTAACATCTATGGTTCGGCACAAAGTTCCAACGCTGTATTGACGGTTGAGAAATTTCCGAACATTACCGCGCAACCAACCAATCAGGCGGTTTATGCCGGCGATAACGTGTCTTTCAGTGTGATGGCGACTGGAACGTCGCCTCTGAGCTATCAATGGCTGTTCAACAACACAAACATTGACGGCGCGACCAATGCCACGCTGGCGTTGGCCAATGTTCAGGTGAGCCAGGCGGGTGATTACGCTGTCGTTGTCACGAACTTCGCCGGGAGCGTCACCAGTTCCAATGCGCTGTTGACGGTCAACCCGCTGAATCATTTTAGCTGGAACAGTGTGCCCACGCCCCGATTTGTCAATGTGCCGTTCACGGTCACGCTGACGGCGCAGGATCCGACCAACGGAACAGACCTGGCGTTTACCAATGCCGTATTATTGAGTGCAACCAACGGTCTGGCCATCAGTCCGGTGATTTCCGGCAATTTTACGCAAGGCGTCTGGTCGGGAACGGTTGTCATTGCCCAGGCGGCCTCGAACGTGGTGCTGCAGGCTGATGACGGTCTGGGGCACGCGGGCCTGGCCAACGCATTCAATGTGGTTGTTCGACCGGCGTTGGGTTTCCAAATGTCGAGCAGCACCATGCTGTTCCACTGGCCGGCCAGTTATTCCGCCTTTACGCTGGAATTTTCCGGCACGCTGTCGCCAACCGCATGGGCCGTTGTGCCGATTTCGCCGGTGCAAATTGGCGACCAGTATGTGGTGCCGGTCCAAATGACCGAAACGAACGGCTTCTATCGCCTGCGGTTCTCCGGCCCGTAAAGCGGAACGATGCAGTTAAGGTTCTCACGCAAAGAACGCCAGGGGCGCAAAGGGAAGTTGAAGACAGATTCTTACAACCATGGATGGATACGGGTTGTCCAAGGACGTTTTCGCCTTTTTGAGCCGCCAACGCTGTGAGTCTTTTGGCCTTGCAATAGTCAAATTTCGCCCGTGGTTTTCCATCCGTGTTGATTCGCGTCCATCTGTGGTTAAAAACTTTGATGCAACGCGCCGATCCCAAAACGGAACACTTTACGAAATACTTTGCGATTGCGGGAGCGAAGCACAACCTTTAGCCTGTTTGGCCATTTCAATGGCCGTGGAATTGCCAGATTCAAACCCTGTTTTGCAACGCCCAACGCAAGCCGTGATCCTCGCCGGCGGGCGGGGCGAGCGGATGCGTCCGCTGACCGACATCCGGCCCAAACCCATGATCGAGGTCTGCGGCAAGCCGTTTCTGGAACACCAAATCC
>JAJXXI010000295.1 GCA_021781185.1 bacterium | reverse complement strand
AACGCGAGGAGTTGACCAATAGAACGTCCCTGCTTAACTCCTGCCAGCGGTATTGAAAATCCTGAAATTAACACTCGAACTGATTCCTCTGCCCTGTGCTATGGCCAAAAAAAATCCGAAAATAAACGTCAAAGTTCCGCTTTACAAAAACCCCGGCATTCCTGCCGCTCGACGGGTAAAGGATCTGCTGGCGCGCATGACTCTGGAGGAAAAGGCAGCGCAAATGATGTGCGTGTGGCAGGAGAAGGCGGTGAAACTGGTGGATGCGCGGGGCGATTTTGACTTTGCCAAGGCCAAGGCGGCGTTCAAGCAAGGTCATGGGCTTGGGCAGGTTGGTCGGGCAAGTGATGCCGGCGGACCGCCATCCACACCAGATCTGGGCCTTAACGCCCGCCGGATGGCCGAGCTGACCAACGCCATCCAGAAATTTTTTCTCCAAGAATCGCGGCTGGGCATTCCGGTCATTTTTCACGAGGAATGTCTGCATGGATTGGCGGCGAAAGATGCCACCAGTTTCCCGCAGCCCATTGGACTGGGTGCCACATTTAATCCGGCGCTGGTCGAATCACTCTACACGATGGCGGCTTACGAAGCGCGGGTGCGGGGCACGCACCAGGCGCTCACGCCCGTCGTGGATGTCGCCCGGGATGCGCGCTGGGGACGTGTCGAGGAAACTTACGGTGAAGATCCGTATCTCAACACCAGACTTGGCATCGCCGCTGTGCGCGGGTTTCAAGGCGACGCCACTTTCAAGGACAAGAAACGCGTCATCGCCACGTTGAAACATTTTGCCGCGCACGGTCAGCCGGAGTCCGGCCAGAACTGCGCTCCCGTCAATGTCTCCGAACGTGTCCTGCGTGAGACGTTCCTGCATCCGTTCAAGGATTGTCTTCAGGAGGCCGGTGCCATCAGCGTGATGGCCAGCTACAACGAGATTGACGGCGTTCCGTCACATGCCAGCAAATGGCTGCTACGCGATGTGCTCCGCAAGGAATGGGGATTCAATGGTTTCGTCGTGTCCGATTACTACGCCATCTGGGAACTCGGCTACCGGCCGGACACGCATGGTCATTTCGTAGCCGCCGATAAAAAGGAAGCATGTCGTTTGGCCGTCGAGGCGGGCGTGAACATCGAATTGCCCGATCCCGATTGTTATTTGCATCTGGTCGAACTGGTCCGCAAGGGAGTGTTGAAAGAAAAGCAGCTCGACGATCTCGTCGCCCCGATGTTGCTCTGGAAATTCAAAATGGGCCTGTTCGACGATCCTTACGTTGATCCGGCAGAAGCTGAACGCGTGGTGGGCCGAGATGAACACCGGATTCTCGCCCGGCAGGCCGCCCGCGAAGTCATCACACTGCTCAAGAATGAACACGAGCTGCTGCCGCTCAATCCGGCCAAACTCAAGACCGTCGCGGTCATCGGACCCAATGCGAACCGGCCTTTGCTGGGCGGTTACAGCGGCGCACCCAAACACAACGTCACGGTGCTCGACGGCATCAAGGCCCGACTCGGCAAACAGGTGAACGTAGTTCATGCCGAGGGTTGCAAGATCACCGTCGGTGGCGCGTGGCAGCAGGACGAGGTTGTCGCCAGCAACCTGGACGAAGATTGGAAGCAAATTACCGAGGCCGTGGCTATTGCACAGAAGGCCGATGTCATCGTGCTGGCCATCGGCGGCAACGAACAGACCTCGCGCGAGGCCTGGGCGCTAAATCACATGGGCGATCGCACCAGCCTTGATCTTGTGGGACGGCAGGATCACTTGGTGAACGCCATGATCGCCACCGGCAAGCCGGTGGTTGCCCTGGTGTTCAATGGCCGTCCGCTGTCCATCAACAATGTCGCCGGAAAAGTGCCGGCGATTCTGGAATGCTGGTATCTGGGCCAGGAATGCGGTCATGCGGTCGCGGACGTTTTGTTCGGCGACTTCAATCCCGGCGGCAAGCTGCCCGTCAGCATCCCCCGCTCTGTCGGACAACTGCCCATCTACTACAACTACAAACCCTCGGCGCGCCGCGGCTTTCTGTGGGACGATGCCAAACCGTTGTTTCCGTTTGGCTATGGCCTGAGCTATACAACATTTGAATTAAAAAACGTCCGGCTGGCCAAAAAGAAGATCGGGCGAACCGATTCCACCCGCGTGTTGGTGGACGTGAACAACACCGGCAAACGCGCCGGCACCGAGGTGTTGCAACTTTACATCCGTGACTGGGTCAGCTCCGTGACCCGGCCGGTAAAGGAATTGAAAGGCTTTAACAAGGTTGCGTTGGAACCCGGCGAAATGCAAACAGTCGTCTTCGACATCACGCCCGACTCCCTGGCGTTCTATGGCGTGAACATGAAATACGCCGTTGAACCCGGCACCTTTGAGATCATGGTGGGAACCTCCTCCCGCGATGCGGATTTGCAAAAGGTAATTCTAACGGTTACGTAGTGCCCCCCAAAAACCTCCACACCATGCCTGAACCATCGAGACAATGCTTGTATGACACGACCCACTGACAAGTCCCAAATAATTCCAGTTTACGAAAAAATTGGATATTCCTTCGGGGATTCGGCGGCCAACTTCGTGTTTCTGACGATGGTCTGTTTTCAGCAGGCTTTCTATACCGACGTCATGCGGCTGACACCCGGCCAGGCCGCCTTGGCGATCCTGATTCCGCGCCTGTGGGACGCTTTCTTTGATCCAATAATTGGCAGCACGGCGGATCGCACGCGGACCCGCTGGGGCCGGTTTCGTCCGTGGGTGCTTTGGACGGCGGCACCTTGGAGCATCGTGATGACACTGGCGTATTTCACGCCCACCGGCTGGTCCAATGCCGCCATGCTGACATGGGCCATTGTCACCAACACGCTGTTGATGTCGCTGTATTCCGCCAACAACATGCCTTATGCGGCTCTGGGCGGCGTGATGTCGTCCGATCAGTCCGAGCGCAACAAGCTGAATGCCTACCGTTTTGCGGCGGTCGTGTTCGCCCAATGGATCGTGCAGACCTTCACCCTTGTGTTGCGCGACAAGTTCGCCGGTCCGCGCACGCCTGACATGTCAAACGAAGTCTGGAACACGCATCAGGCACACGGTTGGGAAGTCACTATCGGCATTTACGCGATGATCTGCTTTGTCTGTTTCGTCATCACATTTGCCACCACCAAGGAACGGGTGCATGCGGTCTCGAATGAAAAGCGTCCGCTGAAACGAGATTTGGCGGACCTGCTGAAGAACAGTCCGTGGATTATCATGTTCCTCGTCACCTTCATTCATTTCTCACTGATTTCGTTCCAAGGCGGAGCCGGATACCAATACATCACCCGCTACGCCAATTCCCAGGCGGCCTATGACGTGCTTCACAACATTGGCCTGACGGATCCCAACCTTAAACCGGGTGAAACGGCACATGGATTCCTCGGCACTGTCGGTTACATCATTCCGGGAACGCGCGAGACCGCCGGCTCGTCGTCAAACAGCGCCCTTTATGGCATCGCTGGGACGGTCAGCAAAGTGTTTCAGATAATTGGAATTATTTGCGCACCGCTGTTGGCGATGCGTTTCGGGAAGAAAACCGTCGTCATTGCCGGTTTTCTGCTTTCCATGTTGGTCAATTTTGCCTTCTACTTTCTGGGTAAGAACGACATTCTTGGCATGTTGGTGCTGACCGGTGTTTACGGGCTGGTTTACGGCCCCACCATTCCGCTGATTTGGTCAATCTTCGCGGACGTGGTTGATTTCGGAGAATGGAAGCTCGGCTATCGTGCCACAGGCATCGTTTTTGCCACCATTGGCTTCGGCTTGAAAGCCGGCCTGGCCTTTGGCGGCGCGGCGCTGGGCTGGGTGGAAGGAGCCGTTGGTTACAATGTGGACAACGTCACCGAACACTCGCTCCAGATGTTCCGCATCTGCAACAGCATCATTCCGGCCGCCCTGTTCCTTGCCTGCGCCGGCGTCATGTGCAAGCTGTGGCTGAACCAGCAAACAACTCAACAGGTGGCCATGGAACTCGAAGAACGTCGACGGAAAACAAGTGGTCTGCAATAATCCTCAAATTAGGTCGCGTGCGAGTCGTCCTATTTCATACAGACAAATGCAAATGAAAAACTGGAAACTAAAAACTCTAATCGCCGTCACGTTTTTAACGGCCGTTGTTTCCCGCGCTGACGTCACGCCGGTGGTAGCCATGCCGGCGCAGCCTTTCCCGTTGTCGCAGGTGCGATTGTTGGACGGGCCATTTCGTGACGCGATGCTGCGCGACCAGCACTATCTGTTGAGTCTGGATTCCGACCGGTTGCTGCGCAACTTCCGGGTCAATGTCGGTCTGCCAACGGCCGCCAAGCCTTATGGCGGTTGGGAGTCACCGGACTCTGAATTGCGCGGCCACATCGTCGGACATTATCTATCAGCCTGCTCGCACATGTATGCCAGCACGGGTGACCAAGTATTCAAGCAACGCGTGGATTATATCGTAGCCGGACTGGCCCTGTGCCAGAGCAATTCGCCGTCCGCCGGCTATCACAATGGTTATCTGTCGGCTTTTCCCGAGTCGTTCATGGACCGGGTGGAGACAGGCAAACCCGTCTGGGCACCTTGGTATACACTGCACAAAATCATGGCCGGTCTTTTGGATTCCTACCAGTATTGCGGCGATGCACAAGCGCTGGAGGTGTTGACGAACATGGCCAACTGGGCGCAATTCCGGGTGAACAAATTATCAACGGCGCAGATGCAGCGGATGCTCAACAATGAACAGGGCGGGATGACCGAGGTGCTGGCCAATCTCTACGGCATCACGGGCAACACCAATTACCTGCAACTGTCCGAAGCCTTCAACCATCAAGCGGTGGTCGGCCCGCTGGAACAGGGCGAGGATCGGTTGGATGGTTTGCACGCCAACACGCAGATTCCCAAAATCGTCGGCATCACCCGCGAGTATGAATTCACCGGCAGTCCGCAATACCTGACTGCCGCCAATACCTTCTGGAATGCGGTGGCACTGGATCGCTCCTATGTTATCGGCGGCGACAGTGACCATGAACATTTCTTTCCGGTGACACAATTTGACAAGCATCTCAGCCAGGAAACCTGCGAAACATGCAATACCTACAACATGCTCAAGTTGACGCATGATTTGTTCGCCGTCGAACCGTCGGCCCAGAAGATGGATTTCTACGAACGCGGCCTCTACAACGACATTCTTGCCTCGCAGGATCCCAAGACCGACATGTTCACCTATTTCATGTCGCTCAAACCGGGACATTTCAAGGTGTATTCGACACCGGAAAATTCGTTTTGGTGCTGTGTGGGCACCGGCATGGAGAACCACGCGAAATACGGCAACACGATTTATTATCATGGGGCGGATTCGCTCTACGTCAATTTGTTCATCACCTCAGAGTTAAACTGGGCGGACAAAGGAATTAAGGTCCGGCAGGAGACGCAATTCCCGGAAAGCGACGCGACCATCTTGAAAATCAGCACCGCCAAACCGGTGACATTCGCACTAAAAATTCGTCATCCTGGTTGGGCGGTTGACGGCGTAAAAGTTTCAGTCAACGGCCAGAATCAGCGGATTCAGTCCGCCCCCGAAAGTTACTTCACCATCAGCCGCCAATGGC
>JAJXXI010000182.1 GCA_021781185.1 bacterium | reverse complement strand
CCCAGCGGTCCGACCGCCGGCCAGACGGTTCTGGCCGGCAAAGACCCCGGTCGCCCGGACATCAACTGGGATTGCGAAGGAAACCCGGTTTTCAATTGATATTCTGACAATCCACCTCCCTGCATTTGCTTTATGAAAAAACACATTCATTCCCTCCTCTGTGCATTCAACGCCGGCCTGGCAGCGCTTCTGTTCGTGGTGGCTCCTTTGCGGGCCGACGACATGATGGCAGCACCAACCCCCTCGGCTCAAACCCTCAAGCTGCATTATCTCGACCCGGATGCGATTTCAGCCGCCAGCGTGCTGGCCCCGCCGCCGCTCGCGGACTCAGCCGAGCAGGCCGCCGATCTGGATGAGGTCAGGGCCGTCCATCACGCCGCCACCAGCAACGACATCGCGGTCGCCTATTCACAAAAGAAGTTCAACATGTTCACCTTCGCGCCCGCCATCGGCGCGTTTTTCCAGCCCGGAAAATTTCCCGTCACCGAGGCGTTCATGCACAAGGTGCAGAAAGACGCGGAAACCATCACCGACACCGGCAAGAATTATTTCAAGCGCCCACGCCCCTACGTCACCGACCCCAGCCTGGCGAACGGCAAACTGGAAAAATCCTTCAGCTATCCCAGCGGCCATTCCACCGAATCCATGGTGCTGGCGCTGGTCCTGGCCGAATTATTCCCCGAACAGCAAGACGCCATCATCGCCGAAGCGCGCAGCATCGGGTGGCACCGGGTGGAAATCGCCCGTCACTATCCGACCGACATCTACGCCGGCCGCGTGCTGGCCAAAGCCATCGTGAAACAATTCCAGAAGAATCATGCTTTTGAGACGGGTTTGGCTGCGGCCAAAGCTGAGATTGAGGCCGTCTGCGCCACCAACACCGTCATGGCGAAGTGATTTTCACCAGCACCTCCGCAAGCCGGCCGGCGGCAAAGCTGGTCTTCTTTTGCAGGGTCATCAGCGCGCAGATTTTCCGCGGCGACTTCGCGATGGCCCAAGCCAGCTTGCCGAAATCCAGGCTTTTGTCCGCTTTGGACAGCGCGTTGAAATCCAGCGGCAAATCTTCGTCCGCCGTGTCCGAAATCACGCGGACGGTGGCGCAGGGAATGCCGCGTCCGGCACACACGGCCTGGATCGCCGCGGATTCCATCTCCACCGCCTCCGCGCCGGTTTCTGCGCGCAGCGCCTGCTTTTCGGCGACGGTTGTGGCAATGCGGTCGGCGCAGTGAATCATTGCCGGCTTGGCACCGGCGGCGAGGAGCTTGGCGCGCAAGATTTCGTCCACAGTTTCAAAGGCAACCTCGCCCAGTTTCAAATCAGGATTCAATCCGCCGGCAAAACCGCAGGTAAGAACCAGACTGGGTGGGGCGAGCATCCCCGCCTCACCAGCCAGAAAGCTGCGCACGGATTTCTCCGCGTTTTCGCGGCCAATGCCGACAATGAGTATGCTGATGCCGGATTTTCCCGCTACGATTTTTTGAAACGGCGCGGCTTCTTCTTTCAGGGCGAAGCAAATGAGCGTGGACATTTAACGCAAATCATCCAGCAATTGTTGGCGTTCGGTTCCTTTATGAAAACTCACCGCGCGGACAATGCTGTTCAACGTGCCGACACGGATTGGATTATGATTGGGAACGGAAATCCGCTGATGCGACGGCAAGTCGGTTTGCAAAATGATGTGGCTGCCTTCCTGGTGCACCACGCGATAATTCCAATCACGGCACAAAACTTTGACCAATTGCGCGCCGCTCAAATCGCGCGGAATCTTCATGCGGCGGCGAGAACTTCATCGCGCACCAGATGCAGCCGGATGCGGCGCGGCGTGGGCGGCTGGTCGAAGAAAAAAGCGTGCACGGCTTCCTGCACGTTTTTGCGAACATCATCCCAAGTGTCGCCTTGCGTAAAGATGTTTTCCGTCAGGCACTCGGCGCAATAGCCGCCGTCCTCTTCCTGCGTCACTTCAAACACCAATTCTTTCATGGCAACAAATTACGGCGGCAGGTTTCACACCGCAAGAATGGAAATACCGGATTTGTCCTCCATAATTTTCCAAAACGGCGCGGCTTTTTCTTTCATTTTATCCCCGCCAGCCTTTCCTTCCAGATTTTGTAAAGGTCCACGGTCGCGCGAACGTCGCGCAGGCAGTATTCAGCAATCTCGCGGTATTTTCCCGCCGCCATCAACGTGGGCACGTCCATGCCGGTCACGCCCGCGCTCTTGGGTGATTCGATGCCGAAGGCCTTGCAGTAAAAATCCAGGTTGAACCGCCGCGCCGCGCCGTCGCGTCCGCTCACGCTGTAAAAGGTCAGTTGCTCCGCCAGGTCGCAGTGCGGCTCCACGGCATAACGGTAGCCCAGCCAGTTCTTCTTGGTGATGGGCACGTTGAGGAGCGCCGAACGCAGATAGATGAACGGCACGTCAAATCCGCGTCCGTTGAAGGTGACCACACTGTCGTAATGCTTGGCCACGTCCCAGAACGCGGTGAGCAGTTCCGTCTCGTCCGCCACCGGCACAAACTCGACGGGGCCGGCCTCATCGGCATCCTCGTAATCTTCCGCGATGAAAATGGACTGCCCGCGACCGGTCTCGGCGTTGAGCATGGCGATGCAGACGACCTGCGAGGTGAACGGCCACAGGCTCATGAACCGCGTGATGTCCTCGCGCTTGGCCTGCTTGGCGATGGGGTCGTCAATTTTCTCCGTCTCGCGGAACAGGTATTCCTGCTGCGCCTCGTCAAAATTTTCGACCGGTTGCGCGGAGGTTTCGATGTCAAATACGAGGGTGGCCATGGTTAGTTGTATTTGTAGATTTCGCGGCGGTGACCGACGTAATGGAGATAAATCCGCCCGGCTTTCAGATCAAATTCGTAAAGCACACGATAGTCGCCAACCCGCAGCTTGAATTCATTCCGCCCGGCCAGCTTCTTGTGGGGAAACTGTTCGAGCCGGGTGCCCAGGTCACCCACTTTGCACTGGATGTCGGAGCGGACGGATTCCGGCAGCTTGTCGAAGGCTTTGGTAAAGGTGGGCGACCAGATTTGCAGCGCGGCAGCCACAAGGTTCAGGGTTGGCGCGTCGTGAAGTTTCCCGCCGCGATTTCCTGACGCGACTGTTCGAGCCTGGCCTTGACCTCATCAGTGAGATCCAGATGATCCTCGACGTATTCCTCGAACCAAGCGCGGAATTTCTCCAGTTCCACGCGAGAGAGCTGCGGAATGGCGGCTTCGATTTCTTGCACCGTGCTCATGCCGAAAAAATACTACTTCAACCCGCAGACGCAAGTCACTATCTCGGCTCGGCAATCAAATCGTAATCCGTGTGGCCGATGATTTTCACTTTGGCGAATTTGCCGACGGGCACTTCGCCGCGTGGAGCATGAATGTAAATGCGCCCATCTATGTCTGGTGCATCGGCCTCGCCACGGGCGACGAAGTAGTGGCCTTTCATCTGGCTGGTGTGCTTGTCCGTTTCGCGGATCAAGCCGTGTTCCCAGGAGCTGACGTTCGCGCTCTGCAACTGCCTGGCATTCGCCTCGCCTTCCACCAGCACTTTAATTTCCCGGCCGATGAACGATTCTGAAACCGCGACGGCGACCTTGTGCTGCGCGTGCATGGCCCGCTCGCGGCGTTTCTGTTTCGCCTTGTCGGAAAGCTGGCCGGCCATGGCGCCGGCGCGCGTGCCATCCTCCTTGGAATAGGCAAAAACACCCAGCCGCTCAAACTTCGTGTCACGGATGAAATCCAGCAGCGCGTTGAAGCTGGCCTCGGTTTCGCCGGGAAAGCCCACGATGAACGTCGTCCGCAACGCGATGCCAGGAACGCCGGCGCGGATTTTCCGGATCAAATCCACGATGTATTGCTGCGAAGTTTCGCGGCGCATCCGTTCGAGCATGTTTTCGTGGATGTGCTGGAGCGGCATGTCCACGTAGCGCGCGACCTTTTTGCAGTCGGCGATGGTCTGGATGAGTTCATCCGTCCAGTGCGCCGGATGCGTGTAAAGCAGGCGGATCCAGAAATCGCCCTTGAGCGAGTTGAGTTCGCGCAGCAGCGTGCAGATGGTCGTGGCATCGGCGGCCAGTGATTTGGCGGCGGCGGAAAACTTCTCCGGCGACGAAATCGCGCGGCTGTGGTTCGGGCGCAGGTCCAGGCCGTAGTAAGTCGAGTCCTGGGAAATCAAATTGATTTCTTTCACGCCGGCGGCGATGAGCGCCTTGACTTCCTTGACGATGTCCGCCTGCGTGCGGCTGCGGTGCGATCCGCGCATCCGGGGAATAATGCAGAAGCTGCAAGGATGATTGCAGCCCTCGGCAATCTTGACGTAGGCAAAATGCTTCGGCGTCAGCCGGAAGCGCGGCGTCTCGAAATCGGGGATGAAAACCGGGCGCTGGGTAACGTCCAGAATCGGCGAGGATGGAGGATGGAGGATGGAGGATGGAGCCTTGGCGCTGACGACGGTTTTGGTTTTGCCAAATTTTTCCGTGCCACGGATGGCGCTTTCGTGTTCGTGTTCGTCAGCAACGCGGCTTTTTTCCAGTTCATTCAACCGCGCAGACACCTTGGTTTTTGAATTTTTAATTTTTAATTTTTCATTCGCCACCTTCCCTGCCCGGCTTTCCAGCGCTTTGCCCACGATGTCGCCCACCTGCGCGACTTGGTCAATGCCCATGAAGGCGTCCACCTCGGGCATGAGCCTGGGCAGCTCGTTGCGAAACCGCTGCGGCAGGCAGCCGGACACAATGACCGCCTGGCCGCGGTTCGCCGCCTCGCGCAGTTCGACGGATTCAAAAATGGTGTCCACGCTCTCCTCCTGCGCGGAGTCAATGAAGGAGCAGGTGTTGACGATGACGGCATCCGCCCGGGCGGCATCGTTGGTGATCTCCACGCCGCTTTTGAGCAGCGAGCCAAGCATGATCTCGGCATCCACAAGATTCTTGGCGCAGCCGAGGGAAATCAGGCCGACGCACAACGGCTTTTCACTGGAATTTTTCTTGGTCACAGTCGGCGGAGATTAGCAGAGACTGGCCATGAAGCAATCTTGCGAAAACACCCGGCGACATGGCTTGAAGGAGATTCGCCGGGACCACCTCGCCACACCGGAATCAATCCGCCGGCGGGTTGGTCACGGCGGAATTGGTGGAAACATTTTCTACGGCGTTGGGGACCGTGACCGGCGCAGGCGCGTTGGTAGCCGCCGATTCAGCGGGCAAGCCGAGCTGGGTGCGCAACACGGCGCGGGCGGCGAAAGGCATGCCTTGCTGCGGATTCAGCAACTGGTTCACAACAACCCGGTTCAGGTCATTGAACGGCGGCAATGGAATGCGTTCGTTTCCTCTAAACTTGGACGTCTTGGAGGTGTAGCTCTCATAAACGAGCGTGGCCAGACGCCGATAATTCTCATAACGGTCATCCTGACCGGTCACCAAATTGTAGTAAGCGCGGGTCAGCAGTCCCTGGACGGCGGAGGTGACGCGTTCCTGCGACGTTTCGCCAATGTCAATCTGCACCACGGCCACGGCATATTCGTCCAGCGTCACGTTTTTCGGCAATGAATCCGGCTGGCCGTCTATGATCGGCTTGTTGGGATATTTTTCGCCCAAATACTTGAACCAT
>JAJXXI010000333.1 GCA_021781185.1 bacterium | reverse complement strand
CTTGGTCTTGTAGTAGCCGTTGAAGAGTTTTTTCATGTCCACCGTGGCCACCTTGGTCTGGGCGCTGGCGGAGACAACGGTGGCGGCGAGCAATACGATGGTCAGGATGGTGTAACGCAGTTTTTTCATTTTTAAAAGCAAAGCAAATCTGTATTTGGACTCCAGTCGAAAATGGACGTTCAAAATTGTTGCAGCCGGAAAAATTCGGCGTCATTGGTCGCCGGCAGGGTGAGATAATACCAGCCGTTGCTGTAAACCGGGCTGGCAGGCAGGCTGATCCAGTTGCTGGCATTCAGGGCGGTGGCGCTTTCCACCCCGTAATTGGCCGGGAACATCTGCCATTGCAGGGTGATGCCGGGCGGATTCGCGGGTTGCGGCGAGATGCTCAAAGCAGGCGCGGGCGGCACGAGCACTTGTGAGATTTTGGCGATGAACATGTCATTCGTCCCGTAACGACTCGTTTGCAGGGCGTTGACCGTGGGGAAATTGGCTGAAAGTGTCTGGCCCGCAATGTAGGCGTTTCCGAGCGGGTCCACCGCAATGGCATTGCCGTCATCTTCCAGATAACCGCCAAGGTAGGCGGAATAGAGCAGGGCCGAGGCGTCGGGATTGAAGGCGATGATGAACGCGTCGCTATAATACTGGTTTGCTTGAGAATTGTTGGTGGCCGTCAGGAACCCGGAAATGTTGTTCGTCGTGGCGGGAAAGTTGGTGGAGGAGGCCGAGCCCACCACATAGGCGTTGCCGTTCCCATCCAACGCGACGCCGTTGGCCACATCCCGGCCCAAGCCGCCGAACATGGCCGAGTAGCCGATGACCGGCTGATTCCCGTCCCATTTGATCTGCGTCAGGAAACCGTTGGTGGCCAGCAAAAATCCCGTCGTGTTGGTATGAACAAACGCGGCGGTTAAATACGGAATATTCGTGACCGTGTCCGGAAAGTTGGTGGAAGTGGTATAGCCCGCCACATACGCGCTGCCATCAGGGCCGGCCGCAATGCCGGTCGCAACGTCGTAGTTGGAACCGCCCAGCAGGGTGGAGTAAAGCAACGTCAAGTTGGTGCCGGAAACGGAAAACGAAGTGACAAACGCATCCGAGCCCGGGTTGTAGGATATGTTTGTGCTGCCGTTCAGATGGTCAAAACCTGCCAGATAGTTCGTGCTCGGAAAGTTGGTCGAAAAGGTGTAGCCCGCCACGAAAACCCGGCCGTTGTTGCAGGCAATGCCACGGCCAACATCGTAATTGGTCCCGCCGAGGTAGGTGGAATAGTTCAGGTGACCACCGCCGGCGGCAACTTCAGAAACAAACGCATTGGCGTTGATGTAAAACGTATTGCTGCAGGCCGGCCGGGGCTGATAGGCGTTTGGCGTGACGGGGAAATTGGTTGAATAGGTCAGGCCGGTGACAAAGGCGTTGTCGGCGGAATCCAGAGTAATGCCGAAAGCGGATTCCGAGCTTTGCCCACCCAGGTAAGTCGAATAGATGAACTGGGAACCGTTTGTGTCCAATTCAGTCACAAACGCATCGAACGGATAGTATCCCACATGGGGATCAATGCTGCCAGCGATGTGTCCGCCATTGAAAGTGCCCGACACCAGTGCATTGGTCGTGGGGAAATCTGCCGAATCTGTGGTGCCGGCCACAAATGCATGTCCTGACTGATCCACAGCCAAGGCATAAGCCGCGTCATCGGCGTTTCCGCCCAGATAGGTGGCGTAAATCAAGTTGGTTCCTGAACTGTCAAACCGGGCCACGAATGCGTCACCAACCAGCTTCCCACCCAGAAAGTTGGTTTGAAACGCACTTGAGGTGGGAATGTTGTTGGTGAACTTCGTTGAAAACGTCTGGCCAGCCACATAAATGGATCCGTCCGTCGGGTTAACGGCGATGGCCCAGGCGGTTTCCCCGTAATTGCCGCCGAAGTAGGTGGAATACGTCAGCACGGGGTCAATCACCAGCGGCTGCTGCCGGTTAAAATCACCGAGCGCAAACATGGCCGTGTGCGGGTCCAGAATTTTGTAGCTGGCGGCGACTTCCAGCCGCCGGCCGTCAACGGTCTGCCAGGCCACCGGCGCATGTTGGACAATCTCGCCCGTCTTGAACCGGATGACGAGTCCGCCTTGCGGATTGACCGAGAGCTTTTCCGCCCCGGCAAAGCGGAGGGCGATGACGGCGGGATTCACTCCGGCGGCGAGGTTGAAATCATATTCCAGCTTTTGCTGGTTGCCGTAGTAAACCACGTTGACGCCGGGATAGATATTTTCCACCCTCACTTTTGAAAACGTGGCGACATCCGTTTGCCAGCCGGAGGAATCGCTGCCGATGAGATGATTAATCCGCCCAGTCAGGGGTTGCTCACCGGTGATGCGGGCGGCTGGACTGGCTCCGAGCAATTCAAGCCGGCCACTGGCGGTTGCTCCGCCGGCCCGGGTCAGGGTGAACTCGGTCCCAGAAGGGGTGACGGCAAATTCCGAGGCCGCTCCGTGCGCGATGAACCGGTCCGGGGTGCCGGCTTCAAACCACAAGGGCAGGTTGCCGAACTGCGCCGCAGTTTGCGCGCACAGACTGAACGCCGTCAGACCCAGGACCAGGCTGGTTCCCAGAATGTGTTTTGCGAGCCGGTTCATCTTAAAATTGACGGGTGTAGCCGACGCCAAACTGGAACTGGCCGCTGCCGCTGTTGTATTGGTCATGATTGATCGGAATACCGTAATCCAAGCGCAACGGTCCCAGATGAGGAATGTTCAAGCGAATGCCCATTCCCCAGTTGTCGCTGTAGGAGGACGAAAAGGAATAGGATCCGGCAGACACGGCACCGATGTCGTAGAAGACCGCAAAGCGCAGGCTGACGCCGCCATCCCTTTCAAAGATCGGCACGCTGTATTCAAACGATCCAAACCAGTAAGAGTCGCCGCCGATGGGTTCATTGACGGTGATGCCGGGCGTATAAGGCTGGCGGGGTGCGATGTCACGGAACTTGAAGCCGCGCAGCGAGTATTGCCCACCCAGAAAATAGCGGTCGTAGAACGGCACGTCTCCGCCTTGCAAACTATCCGCCACGCCGACTCGTCCGCCTGTCTCAATCACATGTCCTTTGAGCAGTCCGGGGAAATACCAGGCCGAGGTGGCTTCGATTTTGTAGTAATCCGTGTCGCCGATGCTCATTTCCGTCGAAATATCCGAACGTTGGCCGTGATTGGGCAACTCCACGCTGTTGCGGGTGTCATAGGCGAGCGACGCTCCGATCCGCTGATATAAATGGTCGCCCACCTGGTCAAGGATGGCATTGGGGACATTGGGCGAAAGCGAGCCGCCGTTGGAGGCAGGAGTTGGAGCCGCAAGTTGATAGCCATGCCAGCCGTTGTTAAGCGAGATGCCCACGTCTTCGACCGTGTAGCTGACACTGCCGAGCAGGAAGTCGCTGCCGAGCGCGCGGGTGAGGCTGACTTTGGCACCGGTGCGGGTTTCGTCAAAGATGTTATTGGGGCTTTCGAAATTCAACTGGTGCCGGTAGAGATCCACTCCGAGCGAAAGTTTGCGGTTCAGAAACCAGGGCTCGATGAAAGAAAGCTCATAGTCCTGACGCTGGGTGCCGAGCTGGACCCGTAGGCGGATTTTCTCGCCGCCGCCGGTAAAGTAAGGCGGGTGAAACAGGTCGAAATTGCCCTGCGAAATTTCCGCGTAGCCGACCAGCGAGTCCACGGAACTGAAGCCGGCACCGACGCTCATGTTGCCGGTATTCTGCTCCTCAACATTGATGATGAGATTCTGCCGGCCCGCCATCGGCGGGTCCGTGGGTTCGGGGCGCAGGTCCACCTTGTCAAAGTATTGCAGGCCTTCGAGACGCTCTTTGCTGACCTTGACACGCACCATGTCAAACACTTCGCCGGGGTAGATGGCCAGTTCGCGACGGATGACCTTGTCCTTGGTCTTCAGGTTGCCGTGGATCTCGATTTTTTGAACGTAAGATTTCTGGCTGTCCGCAATTTGAAAATCCAAGTCAATGGTGTTCTGGTCCATGTTGGGCACGGTCTTGACGTGCAGCGCCTGACCTTGGGCGACATCAATGTAGCCCTTGCTGCCGTAGAAATCCTGGACGGCCTCGGTGTCCTTGGATAATCCGTCCAGCGTGAAAATGTCGCCGGTGTCCATTGGCAGGTTGTCCTGCCCCAGCTTGGCCTTGAAACCTTGGAAGTCGTGGACGGCGCGAAGTCCCTGGATGATTTCCTTGTCAGTGAATTTTGTGTCGCCGCTGAACTTCACCGAGCCGACTTTGTATTGGCGTCCCTCGAAAATAAAATATTTCACGATCATGGTGTTGGTCGTGGGATGGTCCAGCTTGACGTCTTTGAGCTCGAAGTCGAGGTAGCCGTGGCTGTGGTAAAACGCGCGGAGCAGATCCGGGTCACCGTCAAATTTCTCCTGCTGGTAGTAGCCGCTGCCGGTCAACCAGGACCACATCCAATGGGCGCGGGTTTTGACCACCTTGCGCAGTTCCTTCTGGGAAAACGCCTGCGCACCGGGGAATTCCACCTCGACGATTTTCACCTTGGGCGTTTCATGCACCTCAAACGTCACGATTCCGTGGCCGGTGGCTTCGTCAATGTTCAGGACGTATTTCACCTTGGTGTCCGCGTAGCCGGATTTTTCATAGAGCTTCTTCATCTCCTGCACATCCGTGAACAGCTTCTGCTCGTCGAGCGGCTCGCCGATCTTCACGGTGATTTTTTTCCGAAGCTTGGAACTGCTCAGCTTTTTGTTGCCCTCGATTTTAATGTCGGTGATGCGCGGACGCACCTGCACGAGATAAGTCAGAATCACGCCGCCGTCATCCGCCTGATCAATCGAAACCCGGATGTTGTAGAACTGGCCGGTGGTGTAGAGGGAATGAACGTCGTCCTGCGTGCAGCCGGGCACATAGAGGGAACCCGGCTTGAGCTTGATGTTGTCGCGGATGAGCGATTCGCTGACCGAGGCCGGGCCGATGAACTTGATGTCCACGCGGTCAATTTTGGCGCCCATGCTCTGGGCCCGCACGATCGGGGCGCAGCTCACCAGAAGGAATAGAATAATGCCCAGGGGCCGGAAAAAAGAGTTCATGAGTTACTCGCCGCCTGGCACGTCGTCGTCGCCGAATTTTGCTGCACTTTCAAAGCGTGTGTATGGTTTTAAGAATGTCAGGTGAACGTCACCGGTCGGTCCGTTGCGTTGTTTGGCGATCAGGAAATTAACCGGCACGCCGTCACTCTCCACCGGGGCACCGTCTTCGTCCTCGCCCGCATCCGGTTTGTAAAGCAGTCCCACCAGATCCGCGTCCTGTTCGATGGAACCGGATTCGCGCAAGTCGCTCAACCGCGGTTTCCGGCTCTTGTCCTTCTCCAATTCGCGGTTCAACTGCGACAGCACGATGATCGGCACGTTCAACTCTTTGGCCAGGGCCTTTACCCCGCTGGAAATGTCCGCAATTTCCTGCTGCCGGTTCTCTTTTGCTCGCGCCGCAGTAGAGTTGAGAAGCTGCAAATAGTCAATGACAAAGAGCTTGATGCCATGTTGCTGCGCCATGCGCCGCGCCCGCGCCCGGAGCTGCAAAATCGAGAGGCCGGCGGTGTC
>JAJXXI010000672.1 GCA_021781185.1 bacterium | reverse complement strand
GTCGCAGGCGGTGATGAAATTCAATTTCGCTGGTGCCGCGCCATCGCTGCTGGTCGCGAGCAACGTCTGTGTCTCGTGACCGCCCGGCGCGATGCCCTGCACCGGCAACCGCACCGAAACCTCGCAGGTGACCGACGCGCCCGGCGTGAGCTTCAACTGTGCCGGCGTGACGCTCGCCGCCATCGTTTCCCATCCGCATTTCACAATGCTTAACTCCACCTCTTGCGGCACGTCCGTGCAATTGCCAACCGTCACCGGATACGTCGCGGTTTCGCCAAGACCAACCGACTTGCCGCGCACGTCCGCTTCCAACGCCATACCCGGGGCGCGCACGAGCCGGACATTTTTCAATTGCACCTCGCCACCTTTCCCATCCGCGAATTTGCCGGTGAGCTGCAATTTTTGGATGAATTCCAGAAACGCGCCCTGGCTCTGATTGTAATCAAACATCCTCCACGGCAACATGACCTGCTGCCAATTGGCTTCGCCCTGAACCACGCAGCCGGCCTGACTCTCAGCAACAAATTCCTGCCTCCCCACTTGTGCCGGCAGGGAAATAGTTGTCCGCAAATCCAGCGTCCGTTTTTTGGGAACCCACACCTCCAATTGCAACCCGTAAAAGCCACGCCAATCCCGTGTGCCGTCATTCTCCTCGCGAAAACCCTGAAAATGCCAGCCGCGCGGGCTTGGCGGATAGCTGAAGACAACCGGGGCTGCCAGATTCCAAGTAGCCGCGCCACCTTTCGCCGGCTCAAGGCCCGTCCAGCCGGACATCGTTTGCAGGTTGCCAACCGGCACGACCATCTCCCGGGCGGACAGTGAAGCGGCAAACCACAAAACGATTCCGGCGATGACCAATCGCAACCCGGTTGCGCCGACAGTTTGGGCGGGTAATTTCATAGTGACGGTAAAGACTACAAATGTGCGGTTTATTGGCGCGAAGAAAAGCGGTTTCCAAGTTTCCCTGTAAAACAAAAAACAACCACAATGCGGTCGGGCGTTTGAAATTTTACGTCGCCACATAAATGGAATGTGCCGCCTGCATGAATGCCCTCATCCAGCGGTTTCAGGCGAAAATAATGGCAATCCAATGCCAATGGTTGTTCCCTCACCAAACTGAAAACTGCGAAATAAATGATACCTGCGCCGGACTTGCCTGGATTGAGCACCGTTGGCGGTGTTCATGGAATCATCGGACGGCGGTGATGGCGGTCCAACGTGGGACACCGGAGCCGGCCAGAACACTGCCAGAAACGCCACCGCGTTTACGTTGCGCCTGGAGACTTTCGTTTGGCTCATTTGCCTCCCGAATGCCCTTTCCATTGACCCGCACGCATGGCTGTCATCCCGTCAGCATTGTCAGTCAACCCGCGCCGCTAAATCCTTCTTGCCCGCGAATCCTCCGCGACCGCCTCCATTTCAATGACATCGTCGGTTGTTCAACCCCACCGGCACCACTTTCCCATTCGGACCTTCACTTTTTGCCATTTCCGTTGGCCAAGGGCAGGAAGTGAAAATAATCAAAATCCGCATATCCGGCCGGCGCGTTTTCCACTCTTTTCAGGCTGTATATCCCCACTTTGGCGCCGATCCATACGCCTTTCCGCGCGTAAAAGTTTTGCGGAATGGTCACGAACACCCCGTCAACCGCATACGCAAAGGTGCATCGCCCGCCGTTGTGAATTTGCGCCCGTAATTTGACGGTGCTGGAAGCATGTTCACCAATCGTTTTCTGCCCGTCATTGCTGTGCAAGACCAGGTGGTTTTTTGTCCCGTCATGCTGAATTCCCAGCATCAACGGTGATTTTCCCAAGACCACCAGGCCGGCTTCTTCACCGCATTGCATGGCAGATAATTCCAAGGTGGTTTCCACCGAGAAAGTTCGGGCCGGGAATTTCTGCAGCAGCAGGTTGGGCTGCAAACTGAGCGGCTCAACCGACGCCTGCGGATACAGGCGCAGCCAGCCGGGCCGGGCCGCCAGCGAATACCAGTCGGCACGATGGTTCGCGTGCCATTGCCATTGCAGGCCGAGGTTTCCGGCCTCAAATTCATCACTTGTTTGCGGCGCGCCGGCCGGCTCCACCGGAGTAATATGCGGTTTGGGATGGCACCGCACCGGTTGGCCACCGCAGCCCATCAACGGCCAGCCATCATTCCATTCGACCGGCTGCAAGTGGATGATGCGCCCATACACGTCCGCATCCTGAAAATGCAGGAACCACCAGCCGTCATCGGGCGTGTCCACGAGTGCGCCCTGATGCGGGCCATTGATGTCAGTGTCGCCCTGCGCAAGGACGACCTTGTCCTCGTAGGGGCCATAGATGTTTTTGGAGCGCAGCACCACCTGCCAGCCGGTTTCCACGCCGCCGGCGGGCGCAAGAATGTAATACCAGCCGTCCTTCTTCAAAAATTTCGGGCCTTCAATCGTTGGATGTTTTTCCGGCTGATGAAAAACAATCCGGCCCTCGCCCAGCAGCCGCGATCCGTCCGGTGCCATGGGGCAAACCCGTAACTGGTGCTTGATGCCGGCACGCGAGCCGGCATACGCATGCACGAGATACGCCTGGCCGTCATCGTCCCACAAGGGACATGGATCAATCAGGCCTTTGCCGGCCTGAAGGAGCTGCGGAGCAGACCACGGCCCGGCGGGTTTTTCAGCGGTGACGACATAGATGCCTTCATCGGGCGTCGGGAAAAAAATCCAGAATTTGCCGGCATGAAAACGGATGGCCGGCGCCCAGACCCCGCAGCCCGGTTGCACTTGGTCGTAGCGGACATCCGGCAGATTTTTCAGGGCGTGCCCAATGAGGGTCCAGTTCACCAGATCTTTGGAATGCAAAATCGGCAGTCCCGGGGTGCAATTGAAACTGGAGGCCGTCAGATAGAAATCGCCCCCCACTCGAATCACATCCGCGTCGGAATAATCCGCGTAGAGAACCGGATTGCAATAGGTCCCGTCGCGCTGATCCGAGAGCCAGGGATAGGCGAAATCACCAGGCTTGGTGCCCGGCCCGTCTGACGCTCGCGGCGTTTCAACTGTTGAAGGTTGATTCATATTTTTGCCAATAGAATGTTTCCGTTTTCAATCGCTGCTCACGTCACCGGACCGCAACTCGGTGTCGGTTGGTTTGGCTGGGGCGGCCCGGGTGTCCATAATTTTGGGCACCAGAATCTGGATTAAACCCAGCGAGAGAACATACATGACGGAGAAATACGCAAACACATAGACGTAGCTGCCGGTCTTCTGGAGAATCACACCGGTCAGCGCGTTGACAAAACCACCCGTGAAGTAGGCCAGAAATCCGCCCAGGCCAATGACGGAACTGATGGCCGCCTTGGGCATGGTATCGGAGACGAGGCTGAAAAGATTCGCCGTCCAGCCCTGATGGGCGGATCCCGCCAGGCCGACAATCAACACCGCCAGCAGCACGTTGTGAGCGAACGGCGCGGTGAACACCGGCACCACCGCCAGCGCGCAAATCAGCAGGGACACTTTGCGCGCGGCGTTCAAGTTCCATCCCCGGTTCATGAGCCGGCCCGCCAGCCAGCCCCCGGCAATGCCGCCAATCCCCGTCAGGAAGAAAAACACGCTCGTCCAAAACCCGGTGCCCAGCAGGGTGGTGTGAAAGCCCTTGTGCAAAAAGTCTGAGATGAAAAATTGGTAAAAGCCCCAGGCCGGCCCCGCCAGAATACTTGCCAGCATGTAAGCCCAAACCGAGCGGTAGCGGAACAGAGAAAGCCAAGGCACTTTCTCGGTGTTCTTCGCCTCTTGCGGCTGCCCGCGGCGGATGAATTCCAATTCCTCGGGTTTGAGCCGGTGATGTTTGTCCGGATCGTTGTAAAACAGCCACCAGGCGGCGACCCACAGGAATCCCACCGCGCCGGTCAAATAAAAGGCCAGCGACCAGCCATACTTCAAATAAATCAACGTCGCGAGGACCGGGGCCACAATCGCGCCGAAATTGGACCCGGCATTGAACCAGCCGGTCGCATACGCGCGTTCATTGACCGGAAACCACTCCGCCACGGCGCGAACCGCCGCCGGGAAATCCGCGCCTTCGGCCAGACCCAGCACCGTCCGTCCGACCACAAAACCGGCGACACTCATCGGCATTACCAGCGTCATCCACACCAATCCCGTGTCCGCAGACGAAAACCACGGGTAGTGGAGGTGGATTTGGTCGTCTTTGCCAATGAGGCTGAGAAGGCCGTGCCCCACCTCCGCCAGGCTCCAGATAAAGACAAACACCGGCAGCCCGCGTTTCAATTTAAAGCGGTCAATGGCCCGTCCGGCAAACAAGTAACCGAAGGCATAGGCAAACGAGAACGCCGCAGCGATGTTGCCGTAATCTTCCTCCGACCAGCCGAAATGCTCGCTGATCGGCTCTTTGAGCGGCCCGATAATCAGCCGGTCCAAGTAGCACAACGAGATCAGCGCAAACAGCAACCCGCAGATGACCCAGCGAAATCTTCCAGGTTTTTTCATTTCAATAATTTCAAAGTTGAGTTTTTCACCCGGGTTTCCGTCAGTGCCGAGCCGGAGGCGTTGTCCACCTGGACATGATCAAAGTGAATACCGTCGGCGTCCGTCACAAGCACGCCCTTGTCCGAGGTAATGGAAACATCTTTCAAAACAATGTCGCGAATGGGCATTTCCGGCAGTCCTTCGAGCACAATCGCCGAACCCGCTCCACGGCATATAACATCTTTAATATGGATGTTGCGAAACTGCGGGGTCCCTTCCGTGACCGGTGGCACCGTGATCTTGGGAGTTTGACCGGATTCATCAAGCGGCGCTTTACCACCATAATACATGTTGAAATTGATGGCGGCCCCGCCGATGTCGGTCATGCGCACGTTGGACACATCAATGTTTTCAACGACTCCGCCCCGCCCGCGGGTGCTCTTGAACCGCAGTCCGATGTCCGTGCCCATGAACGTGCAGTTGGTCACGCGGACATTCCGCACGCCGCCGGACATTTCACTGCCAATGGTGAACCCGCCGTGCGCGTGATAAACCGTGCAGCCCTCGACCAGCACATCCTCGGTCGGCACGCCAATCCGGCGACCGGCGGCATCCAGACCCGACTTGAGGCAAATGCCGTCATCACCAACGTCAAACGTGCAGTCGCGAATGACGGCGTGCCGGCAGGATTCCAAGTCCAGTGCATCGCTGTTCTGCGCCAGCGGCGAATTCAGCACAAACACATGCAGGATCGAAACATCTTCGCAGAGCGCCGGATTCAGTGTCCAGTTCGGCGGGTTTTGGAAAGTGACCCCCTCGATCAACAGCCGTTTCACCCCGATAAGCCGGAGCATTTTCGGCCGCAGAAACTGGTGGGCAGGTTCGTAATCCGTCAGATTGAGCGAACTGGCGGCGCGCAACGATGCCACGAGCTTTCCGCCATTCATCACTTCGGGACTCGGATACCAGGTGTCGCCCTTCGGATTGAGCACGCCGCCGGATTTGACCAGCGTCTTCCAGTCGGACTCCCCCATCTTTCCTTTCTTGAGCGGACGCCAGGCATCGCCGCCGCCGTCAATGATCCCTTCACCGGTAATGGCGACGTTTTCCAAATTTTGGCCGGAGATCGGCGAGGTGGAATCCACTTCCTGCTCGCCTTT
>JAJXXI010000496.1 GCA_021781185.1 bacterium | reverse complement strand
GCCATTGCCTCGCGGCCCAATGCCAGTTGGGCGCGAACATGCTGACCGAGCGGACCGCCCTCCCCGCCTTCCCACGGCTGAAACTGGCGGCTGGCGACAAGACCTGCGGCCTTCTCGTGCTGACCGGTTTGATTGTAGAGCGCACAAAGCTCGATGCTCAGGTCATCGCGTTGTTGAACCAGATTGGGATGGCGCTCCAGTTCACGCAAGCGCGTCGCCGGTTTTTCACCGAGCCGTTTCCAAAGCTGGTCCCGTTCATAGAGCAGCCGGGCATCGGAGGAATTGGCTTTGAATGCCTTGTCGTAAGCGGCGCGGGCTTGGGCCGGTTTTGATAAAATGTTGAAATAGCCGATCCCGAGGTTGCGCCAGACGATGGAGAAACTTCCGTTCAACCGGGCACTGCGCTCCCACAAGCGGATTGCGTCCTCGTGCCGGCGGCGGTCGTAAAACAAATTGCCCAGATAATACGGTGCGCGGGCATCGGACGGATTGGCACGCATGGCCGATTCGAGAATGGCAATTTCTTCCAGGCGCGCCGGGAAGCAATAATCCGGCGCCAAAGCTGAAGCGCGTTTGAATTGTTTCCGAGCGGATTTTGATCCGCCCTGCTTTTGATGCAACCAACCGAGCGTGTATTGAACAAGTGGCATGGCACCCAGACTTTGATCCGGCAGGTCGAGCGGCACATCGGTGGACCTCTTCAACAGGCTGATGGCTTCCGCAAAAAAACCGGCCCGGGCATAATCGTGGGCCAGGTCCAGCCGCGCCTGCAAATCACAGGCCAACATTCCCCCGTTCAGATCTCGTGCCCACCAGTCGAGCGGATCGAGCTGCAAGTTGGAATGTAAAAGTGGATTCGCCTCGTAGGGCTTGTCCAACAGGCGCAGCACCATCACCTTGAGATTTCGCGCGCGCAGATTGTTCGTGCCAAAGCGCAGAGATTGATTGAGATGTTCCAAGGCGGTGGTCCAATGCTGACGCGAGCAATCCATTTCCGCCAGCGCATGATAAGCTGCCGCAGCCCACGCTTGATTCCAAGTCGCCTTGTAAAACGCGGCGTAGGCATCGGCATCGGCAGCAGCCGACGTCAGGAGACTCTGACTTTCCTTCTGAGTTAGAGCCTCGTCACCTCGGCTGCTACAAGTTGATTGATAACGCAGGCACAAGCCCAGATTGTAATACGCTTCGCCGTCGTAAGGATTTGCATTGCGGCGCGTCAGGCGTTCGATTGCCTTGCGAAACAGTTTTTCGGCAATCGAAAATTCACCGCGTTTCAGATGCCACAGGCCCAGAGCGTTGTTGCAGCGTGAATCAGATGGATCGCGCCGCAACGCTTCGCGCCAATAAAGCACGGGCGACCGGGTGGCGTGACGATATTGGTCCAGATGCAGGCCGGTGATGAACAACTCGTCATTGCTGGCAATCGCTTCCAGAGCGGGCGGTTCCGTGGCCGGCGGCGGAACGTCGCCTTTCACACGCAGCCTGGGTTGATAAGCAATCAGTTCACTTCCATCGGCAGCCAACACCCGGACCTGCAAGTCCGTTTCGGCAAACTTCTTTGGCATCCGGACTTTCTCGATGAGCGGATTCGCCGGTGAAAGGAGGCGATTGAAACGGGCCAGCGATCTGCCATTCAACAGAACCATGACGACCGTATCCGGCTGGCTTGCTGTAACTGCAACTCCGATCTGTAATTCGCGCCCATCAATCTTCAGACTGACTGCGGCGTTCAGATTCGCATGTTGTGCCGGACCAATCTTTTGGATCGGATACCAGTATTGACTCCACGCCTTGGTTTCTCCGGGTTGCAGGAAACTGAAGTCCGGCTGGTTGTCGGTGTAAATGCCGGCCATGATTTCGATGTAAGGTGGAAATTCGCCATACGCATCGGCGTCCGTCAGGTTGCGATCCCACGCGTAGCCGAATTCGTGATTGCCCCATGTCCACTGTTTCTTGCCGGGCGAGATGTGATGGTTCGCCACATGGACAATCCCCGCCCGGGCAAAGTAATCGTAACCGCCAAAGAAATCCTCCTGACTGCCCATGCACATGTAGGACGTGGGCACGGGAATGTTGGCGTAGAATGACAAATCGTTCGGCGCATATTGCGGTATTTCCGCTTTCCGCTTTCCGCTTTCCGCTTTTTTATCACAGTGCGGCGGCACAAATTGATTTGGGATTTCGTTTTTTGGAACACCATTGCGTCCACGTTCACCATAATTGACGCCGTAGTAAATTCCCTGCGCGAGCGGATACTGGCTCATTGAACGGCGTGCGTGATCGGCCACGTAATAAACATCCGGCGGGAAGAAGCTTTGATATGCCTCATGAACGCGCGCTGCCACATTCGCCCACCACAGAAAAGTTTGCACGAACGGCGTGCGGTTGTAGGCGCGAACTTTGAGTTCGAGAAAACTTTTGCCTGGATGCAGACAGACGCCGTGCATTCCTTTCATACGGCACATCGGATCATGATCGCTGCACCAGATGGTTTTTGAACCGTCAGCGTGTTCTTCGATTTCAAAATCCACCGGCAGAAACGTCGCGGGACGATGATGCTGCGGCCAGTTGAACTCAATGCCTCCCGAAATCCACGGTCCTGCCAGCCCGACGAGTGCCGGCTTGATCACCGGCTGGTTGTAAATCACATCGTAGCCATTCGTTTTGTCCTGCAGCATGTGAATGCGCCCGCCGATTTCAGGCAACACCATCGCGCAGATGAATTCGTTTTCAATCCATACCGCCTTCCATTTCCGATCCACCGGCTTTTCGGCGATGCGATCGGTGAACGGCAGCGGATACACCTTCCCGCTGCTGCCCTGATATACGCGCTTTTCCAAAAACATCGGGTTTTTGTCCGGTGGCGCGGGCAGGTAGGTGGAAATCACCAACTCCTCCACGCGCACCTGCACGGCATCCGCTTTCGAAGCGTCATCGCAAACGCGTGAGCCGGCTTGCATCTCATGCGCCTTTCCATTCAATCCAGAAATATCCATTCGATTCATCGGTCAAAATTTCAATCCACGAGTTCGCGCTCGATTTGTTCCAGCGATTTGCCTTTGGTTTCCGGCAGCTTGAATTTGATAAAGACAAACCCCGCCACGCAAATCGCCGCATAAAGCCAGAAGGTTCCCGCCGAACCAAGCGTTGCGTTCAACATCGGAAACGTGTAAGTCAGCAGAAAACACGCAATCCACAGGGACGAGACGGCCACGGCCATCGCCGCGCCACGAATGCGGTTGGGAAATATTTCGGAAATCACCACCCACGTCACCGGCGCGAGCGACATGGCGTAACAACCGATGGCCGCGAGCACCAGCAGCAGCATCGGCAGACCTTTGACGCCGCTGAAATAACAGAAGCCCATCACGGTATAAATGACCGCCAGCGCCGCCGAACCGAACAACATCAGCGGCCGCCGCCCGCCTTTGTCCACCACGCCCAGGGCGACAAACGTGAAGGCCAGATTCACCGAGCCGGTCCAGGCGATGTTTTTGAGCACACTCGAAATGTCGTATCCGGCCGCCCGGAAAATTTCCTCGGCATAGTTGAAGATGACGTTGATGCCGCACCATTGCTGAAACACCGCCAGCACGACACCCAGGACAATGACCTTGCGCATTTTGGGCTCCAGCAAATCCGAGAAGCGCACGCGTTGAATTTCTTCACTGACCAGGGTGGACTGGATTTCGGTCGTGGCCGCATTCGCATAATTTTTCCCGCCAATTTTGCCAAGAATCCTGCGGGCCAGTTCGGTCTTCCCGTTTTTCGCCAGCCAGCGCGGACTTTCCGGGACCAGCAACATGCCGATGAAAAACAACAGGGCCGGCGCTGCCGTCAGCCCAAACATCCAGCGCCAGCCCTGCTGGCCAAACCAGGAACTGCGGATGAACTCATCCGTCGCACCCGCCGGCAGATCTCGCACGAGAAACCAGTTGATGCACTGCGCCAACAGAATGCCGACGACAATCGTGAGCTGGTTGATGGCAACCAGCTTCCCGCGAATCTGTGCCGGGGCGACTTCGGCGATATACATCGGTGAAAGACTGGAAGCCAGCCCGATGGCCACGCCGCCAAAAATCCGCCAGGCGATAAAGACGGTAAACGTGCCGGCCAGAGCATTGCCAAGCGAGGTCACCGCAAAAATCAGCGCCGCCGCAATCAGCAACCGTTTGCGCCCGAATTTATCACTCAACGCTCCGGCAGCCAGCGCACCAAACAGACAGCCGATCAACGCGCAACTGTTCGCCCAGCCGATCTGGGCTTCACTGGTCAGTTCAAAGTATCGTTGAAAAAACGGCTTGGCACCGCCGATGACCACCCAGTCCCAACCGAACAGCAATCCGCCCATCGCCGCGACGATGGAAATGAGCCAGACATAGCCGAGGTTGAAACTGGCCTTCAGATTGGAAGCCTTGTTTTCAGTTGCAATAATCATGTCGTCCGAATCAGTTTTTAGAAATAAACCGGACAAAAGTCCGTTTCGTTTTGCCACGCCTGTTGGAAACCCGTTGGTTTGTTCCGCTTGATCTAACCGCGCGCGGTCTGGAGGCCGGAAAATCCTGGCTGCGCCGTTGATTTAACCGGACTCCCCGAATAATCCACCGGTTGGCATATCACGGCGGACGTGGAGTGGGAATTTTCCAATTGCGATGCCAGGAATAATTCCAAAGATCATCGAGTTTGACCAGTTCCGCGTGTCCATCTACAAAGCCCATGTTGATGGCTCCCGGCAGGGACGCCCCCGGAAGAAGATTTTTCGGAGCGCTGCCGGGCGGGCGGCCGCCGTGTCGGGCAATGGTGATGCGCTGCATTCCTTCTTTGGATGGTTCTCCATTATATAGGTTTCTTGCCGGAGTGTCATTTTCCACCGGATCAAAGTTAATCCAGGTGCTGTCCATGAACATGGGCGTCAGCGTCGGGTTTTGAACCGAGGAATCATTCTTATACGGTCCGTCTGGATATTTGGTGATGTTTCCCAGACCGCCGGCAAGCCATGAATTATAGCCATAACTGCTGCAGTATTCCGGATCGGAAAGCGTCCAATGCCACGCGGACTCAGCGGTTCCCGGCGGATTGACCAGGTTGTTTGGATTCCCCTTGTTGGGTGCCACCGGACAAAACAACACATTGGTTGCATTACCGTAAAAGGCGAGCATTGCCCCCATCCAATCACCCTGACTAAAAGCAGGATTTGAATTCATGGGCCCAACCCAAACCTTGTTGTCGCCGACATACATGATGTTGGCCAGCGTCAATTGTTTGATGTCGTTGAGGCAACTGGTCTGTTGCGCGCGGCGCTTGGCGCTGGACAGGGCCGGCAGCAGCATCGCCGCCAGAATGGCAATGATCGCGATGACGACCAGCAATTCAATCAGCGTGAACGCGCGTTTAACTTTTATGTTTTTTTGCATACTTGCTTAACGCATCCGAAATATTGTTCTTTTGCTTTGTCAGACGGGCCGTCGGAAACGATCCGTTCCCCGACGGATTTCCCGCCAGGCATCAAGCTCCACACATCACGGCTGTTTGATGATAAAGAACTGTTGTCGAGCCGTTCCCACCGCGTTGGTGGATGAGAAATTACCGCTGGCATCAAACGTCCCGTTGGTCAGCACATCCCAGCCGGCCAGTGGGGTGGTCA
>JAJXXI010000187.1 GCA_021781185.1 bacterium | reverse complement strand
TCGGGCACCAAGGGCTGAACGCGTTGCCAGAGTTCATCGGAAACTTCCCACGATTGAGTTTTGGCCATGCCGACAGCATAAACACGGTTTCAAGTCACGCAACGGTTATTTACGGATAAGCTCTAAGGATGAACCAGCCCACGGCAATCGCCAGTTCAGGGGACGATGGCGATGGCTCATGGGGCGTGTTTTAAAGGGTGTGGTGTGCTCTCTCACCCCGGCTCTCTCCCGCTGGGGCAGGGTGAGGTGGCATTTGGCAGACAACGTCATCACAGTGTCATCACGGTCATTTTGAATTGCTCATGCCCGATCGGGCGTATCTGGACACGGTCCTTAAGTATGGGATGAAACGGTTCCGGCGTCAGCCGGAAGCGTAGTGGCACAGGCATCCTGCCTGTGCGTTTCTGCCAGCCAGACCACGCGGACGCAATTCACAGGCAGGATGCCTGTGCCACTACCAAGGCTGAGGCCAGTCAAGGACCGTGTCCAGATGCACCCCGCCCGATCCGCCGGTCAAGTTTTCATTCGACCGCTTTAGAAATCATTGTTAGCCTCAAAACACTATGACACTCGACGACATCCTGTTGGAAGCGGAAGAGAAGATGATCAAGACGGAGCAGGTGGTGGTGAATGAGTTCACCGGTGTCCGCACGGGCAAGGCATCTGCTGGTCTCGTGGAAAACATCCAGGCGGAGGTTTACGGTTCGATGATGCGCATCCGCGAGCTGGCCAACATCACCACGCCGGAACCGCGCATGCTGGTGATCCAGCCGTGGGACGTGACCTCGCTGCAAGCCATTGAGAAGGCAATCCAGAAGGCGAACATCGGCCTCTCGCCCGTGGTGCAGGGCAAGCTCCTGCGCCTGTCGTTTCCTGAATTGAGCACGGAGCGTCGCCATGAGTTTGTGAAGATGATCAAGAAAATGGCCGAGGACGGACGCGTTTCCGTGCGCCATGTCCGCCGCGAGGCCATGGATCTGTTCAAGAAACACGCGCACGACAGCGGCATCACCGAGGACGGGAAAAAACAGGCGGAAAAAGATTTGCAAAAGCTCACGGACGACTACATCGCCAAGATTGACACGCATGTGGCGCACAAGGAAAAGGAAATCATGACGGTGTGACGGGAATTACGATTGAAGATTTGTGATTGGAAAGCCGCTTCAGAAAACTGAGGCGGCTTTTTGGAGCCATCCAGTCCGCAACTGCCGGATAGGCGATGGCGGGCGGGCATTTATCGGGGCGCGGTGCTGACGGAGTTCGTTTCAAAATGGATGACCGTCTCATCCGGCTTGGCGTAGCCGAGTGTTTCGCGCACGAGGCGGGCGACGGTGGCGGGATCATTGCGCAGGGCATCAATATCGGCCCGCATTTGCCGGGAATTCTCCTTCTGTTTCTGGACTTCGGCATCAAGCCGGAGGATTTCGCTGCGCATGCGTTCGTTTTGATCAATGAGCGGGAGATAAATCCGGCCGATCAATATCAAAACCGCAATGGCCACAAGGAGAACGACCGCCTGCGTCAGCCGGCTCCAAATGCCAAGATCAACTTTTTCTTTCACCGGCCCGAGTAAAGCACGCGCCCTTCGTAGTTTAAAGCGGATTTTACTGACAAGTGTCCGGGGGCAGTCTAACTTCGGGGCCCGAATGATTAAGGCTATTTTTCTTATTTTCGAGCCCGGCGCGGCTTGGGACCGGATCGCCCAGTCGAGACGCGGCCTGGTTTATGTTTTCGCAACCTATTTGCTGCCGATCATCCTGCTGACTTCGGCGGCGGAAGGTTGGGGGCTGGCGCACTGGGGCAAATGGCAGCCCAGATTCCAAATGGTGAAGAGTTTCACCGATGGCACCATCATCACCTTTGAGACCATCCAGGTCCTGTTGTTGCTGGCGATGGTGCTGGGCAGCGCGTTGATTTTGTTGAAGGTCAGCCAGACGTTTCACGGCCGGCACACCTACCTGCAGTCTTTCACGACGATTGCCTATGGGCTGAGCCCGATGTTTCTGGCGCACTTCCTCGATGCCGCCCCGAACGTGAGTCCCTGGGTGTCTTGGGGACTTGGGCTCGCCGTGTCGGTCTG
This sequence comes from bacterium, assembly GCA_021781185.1. Lineage (GTDB taxonomy): Bacteria > Verrucomicrobiota > Verrucomicrobiia > Limisphaerales > UBA11358 > UBA11358. The sequence continues at coordinate 3,569 of JAJXXI010000187.1, read as the reverse complement.
GATTCTTTACCAGGGCATCCCCCGGGTGCTGCAGCCGGATCCGACGCACGCCTTCGGGCTCTATCTTTCGGCCATCGTGGTGATCATTCTCACTTCCGGCGTGGTGCGGGCCATGACGGGATTGTATTTGCTCGGCAATGTTGATTTTCATCATTCCTGGCTGACTCACCAGTTTCCGGGACTGTTTCAGTAAACCGTGATGCTGGATGTTGAACATCAATTGCTGGCCGCGCTGACAGAACTGGAAAACACCGTGCGGCAACTGCCCACAGCCAGTCCCAAGCCGCCGCTGTTGCCACTCTTTGCCCGGATTGATGAACTGGCCGGGCTGCTGCCGCGGGAAACCGATCCAACCCTGCTGCATTATTTGCACAAGAAAAGCTACGAAAAGGCTTGCCGGTATCTGCAAGGTCGCGACGCGGAAAACCAGGCTGGCAACTGCCGGCACGTCTGACCGGAACGCGCAATGGCTTTGTCCCAGACCGAAAACAGATTCGACATTCGCCCCCAGCGATTTGTAATTTCCCGCCATGCACGATGACACCATTGCCGCCATCGCCACGCCGCTCGGCGAGGGCGGGCTGGCTGTGGTCAGGGTTTCCGGACCGCGCGCACTGGCCATTGGCGACCTGAGTTTCCAGCCTGCGGGACAAAGTTCACGGAAACCCTCCGCCGCGCTGACGCACACCGTTCAATTCGGGAAAATCGTCCGGGAAGGGCAGGTGATTGACGAAGTTCTTCTCGCAGTGTTGCGCGCTCCCCGCACGTTCACCCGCGAAGACACCGTCGAGATTTCGTGCCACGGCGGCCTGCTTCCCGCCAAGCTCGTGCTGGACACGCTGCTGGCCAATGGAGCCCGGCCGGCCGAGCCCGGCGAATTCACGAAGCGCGCCTTTCTCAACGGACGCCTCGACCTGGCGCAGGCCGAGGCGGTGGCGGACCTCATCCATTCCCGCACGGAACTGGCACTCACCGCCGCCAACGAACAGCTCGCCGGCAAGCTGTCCCAGCGCATCAACCGGCTGCGCGACGACCTGATGCACACTCTCGCGCACGTGGAGGCGCACATTGATTTTCCCGACGAAGACATCGCTCCGGACACCAAACATCAGTTGCTCCAGCGTTTGGAGCACGGCATCGCATTCATGGACGAACTGCTCCGCACCGCCGATGAAGGACAAATTCTCCGGCGCGGCATCCGCACGGCGATCGTCGGCCGGCCCAATGCGGGCAAATCGAGCCTGCTCAACCAACTGCTGGGCCGCGACCGCGCCATCGTCTCGCACATTCCCGGGACCACGCGCGACACCATCGAGGAAACCGCCAACATCCGCGGGCTGCCCGTGGTCTTCATTGACACTGCCGGGCTGCGTGAATCGCAGGATGAAATCGAACTCGAAGGCATCCGGCGCAGCCGCGAATCGCTGGCTCAGGCGGAATTGATTTTGCACGTGCTCGACGCCAGTGACGTGCTGGGCGAATCCGACCAACAGCACCTGAGCGAATTCAGCGGGAAAAAGCGCATCCTCGTCCGCAACAAAAGCGATCTGCCGGCGAAACTCGTTTTGCCCCAGAACCCCGGGCCGGTTGTGAATGTTTGTTGCACGAGCGGGCAGGGGATTGAATCGTTGAAAGACGCCATCAAGGCGCTCGTCTGGGCCGGCGAAATCAAGGCCGAAATGTTGCAGGTGGCCATCAACTCGCGCCATCAGGACGCGCTCAACCGCGCCCGCACCGTTACCCGTCAGGCGGCGGACGCGCTTCGCACCGACGCCACATTGGAACTGGTGGCCATGGATCTGCGCATTGCCGCCAACGCCGTCGGAGAAATCGTCGGCAAAACCACGACAGAGGATTTGCTCGACTCGATTTTCAGCCAGTTTTGCATTGGCAAATAACGGCGCAATGGCCATCCCTGTCGCCGGTAAACGGAATTGCTTGTTATGAATAAAAAAGAAATCGCGGAAGCACTGAGAAATCACGTTGCCGAACTGGACGTTTCGATCAAGAAGGTCCAGACGCGTTGTGACCAGTTGAAAGCCTTCGTGCTCGATTTGGAGGCCGAAATCGCCGGTCCGACGACGGCGACGGCACCCGAGAAAGACACCAAGTTCCGAAAAATCATAGATTCGGTTTTCGGTGAAAAACCGAAGCGCCGCCGTCGTTGACACGAGGCTGATTACAGCTCGGGCTGCGTGATTTGAATTTCAATTTTTGACACTCAACGCGTGCTGTCTATCCTTTGGCCATGCGCAATGTCCAAGTTCCTCTCGGTGATCGCAGTTATGCCATCAAAGTTGGCGGCGGTTTGTTATCGCGGCTCGGTTTGGTGTGCGCGCGGCTGAGACTCGGCCCGCGCTGCGCCGTGATCACGGATTCCAATGTCGGCAAACATTTCGCGAAGGCCGCGTTGAAATCACTAGCTGCCTCCGGGTTTGAGGCGGTTCTCATCACGGTTCCCGCCGGTGAGAAATCCAAGTGCCTCGCCGTGGTGGAGGACTGCCATGACCAGCTCGCCGCGCAACGTTTGGAACGGAAATCTTTCATCGTGGCGCTCGGCGGCGGCGTGGTGGGCGACCTCGCTGGCTTCGTGGCGGCAACGTATCTGCGCGGCATCCCGTTCGTGCAGGTGCCGACGACGCTGCTCGCGCAGGTGGACAGCTCCGTCGGCGGCAAGACGGGCGTGAACCTCAAAGCAGGCAAAAATCTCGTCGGCGCGTTTTACCAGCCACAACTGGTGTTGTGCGATTTGGACACGCTGAAAACTTTGCCGAAGCGCGAATATGTCTCCGGTCTCGCGGAGGTCGTCAAATACGGCGTTATTTGCGATCCGATCCTTTTTGCGCAACTCGAACGCAGTCTCCCCAAGCTGCTCCAGCGCGATGTTCCCACGCTTCGCAGCGTCGTCGCCCGATGCTGTGAGATCAAGGCGGATGTCGTCGGTCAGGACGAAACGGAAAGCGGCCTGCGCGCCATCCTGAATTTCGGCCACACCATCGGCCACGCGATTGAGAACAGTTCCGGCTACGGGAAATTCCTGCATGGCGAGGCGGTTTCCATCGGCCAAGTCGCGGCGGCCAGATTATCGCAGAAAATTCTCGGCCTGCCGTCCGGCGACGCGGGCCGGATCGAAAAACTGTTCGTGCAGGCCGGCCTGCCGGTGAAGATCAAGCTGGATGCCGCCCGGCGCAAAAAGCTGTTCGCTGCGATGAAGCTGGACAAGAAGGTCAGCGGCGGCGAAATCAAATTTGTTCTCGCCAAAAAAATTGGCCAGGTCGTCTGGGGCCAGAAGGTGCCGTCGGGGATGATTGATGAAATCCTTGGCTGAAACTGCATTTCTCCGCGCCGGATAAATTTCTTACGTTTCCGTTTTACACGGCGATTCCACTTCGCTACACCATCCGCCCGTTGCTCAAATGAACGAAGCCCACATTCTGAAAATCGCCGGCGAACTCAAAGTTCAGCCGCGCCAGGTTCTTTCCACCGCCAAATTGTTTGCCGAAGGCGCAACCGTGCCGTTCATCGCGCGCTACCGCAAAGAAGCCACCGGTTCGCTGGATGAAGTTGCC
>JAJXXI010000410.1 GCA_021781185.1 bacterium | reverse complement strand
GCCAATGTCATGAGCAACTCAAATGATTTGGGGCCGCCGGTGCCGAATGCCAGTTGCGCCGGCGTATAGGCTTCGAGAATGAAAACGCCCCCGGGCTGCAACCCCGCCGCCACGGCACGGTGAATCCGCCGCCGCAAATCCGGCGGCAGATGGGCAAACGTCGCGACAATTCCGGCCCACGCGCCGGCGGCGATGGAATAGTTTGCCAGATCGGTAATGACCGTTTCGATCTTCACGCCCCGCGCACCGGCCAGCCGACGGGCCTTGGCCATGCCCACTTCCGATTGATCCACCGCAGTGACTTGATGACCGAGAGCGGCGAGATGAACGGCATTGCGTCCCTCGCCTTCGGCCAGGCACAGCACCGGGCCGTCGGGAATTTGCGACGCGACTTCCGCCACGAACGCATTGGGTGCCTCGCCGTAAACATGGCTGGCGACGGCATAACGATTGTTCCAGAAAGTGGCGTCCATTTTCAGTTTGAAAGTTACGCGATGCCGCCATTGACGCGCAGGTTCTGGCCGGTGACCCAACCGGCCGCATCTGACGCGAGAAACGCCACCACCTCGGCGATTTCCATCGGCTGCCCCAGCCGCTTGAACGCAGCCGCGTTGGCGTATCTTTGGATTTCCTCCGGCGTTTTGCCTTCCTTGAACAGCTCGGTTTCGGTCGGGCCGGGCGAAACAACATTGACGGTAATGCCGCGCGACCCGAGTTCTCCGGCCAGCGAGCGGGTCAATTGTTCCACCGCGCCCTTGGTGGCGACGTAAGCGCCGTAATTCGGCATCATTCTCACGGTCGTTGAACTGGACACGTTGATGATACGCCCGCCCTCCGCCAGCCGCGTGGCCGCCTGTTGGCACGCGAAAAAGGTTCCTTTCACATTCACTGCAAAAATCCGGTCGTATTCCGCCTCGCTGACGGCGCTGACAGGTTTGGTGAACATGATGCCCGCATTGTTCACCAGCACATCCAGCCGGCCAAAGCGGGCAAAACTCTCGTCGAACAGGCGGACCACATCGGCCACCTTCGCCACATCCGCCTGCACGGCCAGCGCCCGGCCGCCCGCCGCTTCGATTTCAGCAACGAGTTTCCGCGCGTCATCCGCCTTGCTGGCATAGTTGATGACCACGGCGGCACCCGCCCGGCTCAAGCGTTCAGCAATCGCGCGGCCGATGCCGCGGGACGCGCCGGTGATCAACGCCACTTTTCCTTTCAATGAATCGTTCATGGTTTTGAAGGTAGGGGAAACGGGCTGAAAATTCCAATTATTACCGGACTGCTTGCCGGCGGCGCAAAATGAATGGCTGCAAACCTTCAATGCCAGGCTGGCATTTCTGCGGCAGCATACGATCTGCTTGACCGATGGGAGGATAACCTCTTTGCTTGGGGGCGAAAATGAACGGTTCAACCGAGCAATCTGGCGGCACACCGCCGCTGTCCCTCCCGCGGCTGACATTGCGGATGCCATTTATCCACGAATTCAAGAATTATTCGTGGACGAAGCTGCGGCATGACTTGATCGCCGGCGCCACGCTGACGCTGGTTTCCATTCCCCAAGCCATCGGCTTCGCGCTGATTCTCGGCTTGCCGCCGATGCCGGTCATCATCTCCATTGTGATCGGCGGGTTTGTCAGCGCGCTGTTTTTCTCCTCCTACCACCACGTGTTCGGCCCGACGACGTCCGTGTGTCTGATCGCGGCGGCGACCATGGCCGCCAACAAGGACCTGGGCCTGCACCCGCTGCAATTGGTGGCGTATCTGGCGTTCCTGATCGGCGTTTTTCAATTCGTCGCGGGGCTGTTCCATTTTGGCGAGGTCACCAAGTTCATTTCCCGCTCGATGGTGGTGAGCTATACGACGGCCATCGGCGTGTTGCTGATGGCCAGCCAGTTGGGCAACGGCATGGGATTCAAGATTGCCGCCGGGGCCAGCCTGCCGGTGACGTTGCAGCAGACGGCACAATTCCTGGGAGCCGGCATTTTTTCCTGGTGGGCCATTGGCATCGCGCTGTTGACGCTGGCCATTTTCGAGGGCATCAAACACTGGCGGCCCAACTGGCCGGAGGCGTTGATCGGCCTGGCGGCTCTGGGCGTGGCCGCGCGGATTTTCGCCAGCTTCCACCCGGAACTGCCATTTCGCCTGGTCAAGGACGAAGGGGCCTTGTCCGCGATTCTGCCCAGATTGGCGAGCCTGCCGGCATGGTCGGATCAGGTCCGCCTTTTGCCGCATCTGTTCGCCACGGCCATCGCCATTGGCATCATCGGCATGTTGGAGGCCACGGCCATCACCAAGTCCATCGCCGCCAAGAGCGGACAGCATCTGGACCCCGACCAGGAACTCATCGGCATGGGCGCGGGCAACATTGCCGCCGGCTTGTTTGGCGTGCCGCCCGGGTCCTCGTCGTTCACGCGCTCGGCGGTCAATTATCAGAGCGGCGCGACGTCGCAGCTTTCCTCGATGCTCAGCAGCGTGGCGGTTCTGGGCATCCTGTTTTTCGTCACGCCGGTCTTCAATTACATCCCCATCGCGGCACTGGGGGCGCACCTGATGCGCGTCGGCTACAAGCTGATCAACAAGCCGCAAATCCGCGTGTCCATGGCGGCTACGCGTTCCGACGCCGTGGTGTTTCTGGCCACGCTGGCCATCGCGTTGTTCTTCAAGCTGGAAACCGCCATTTACGCGGGCATCGGCCTGTCGCTGGTGCTGTTCCTGCGCAAGACCAGCACGCCCATTCTGGCGGAATACACCTTTAACGCCAGCGGTTATCTGGCCGAACTGCCGGACAAAGCGCAGCGGCTGCATCCGCAGATTGCCATCATTCATGTGGAGGGCGAACTGTTCTTTGGCGCGGCGGATCTCTTTCAGGAACAGGTGCGCCAACAGGCCGAGGATGAGAACATCCGCGTGTTCATTCTGCGGATGAAAAATGCGCGCCACCTCGATGCTTCCACGGTGATGGCGCTGGAGGCGTTGCACGATTATCTGCGGAAGACGGATCGTCACCTGCTCATCAGCGGCTGCACCGCCGACGTGGAGCGCGTATTGCGCAACAGCGGGCTGTTGAAACAGATCGGCGAGGAAAACCTGTTTCCCGCCGAGACCAACCCGACCTTGTCCACCCGGAAAGCACTGCTGCGCGCCCGGAAATTGCTGCCCGAAAAAGGTGAGATCCGGCTGTTTTACCCCAACCAACCCGAGGCCAGCCAACCGGACAAAAACGAAGCGTCCGATTACGTCATTTAACCGCCACGCCGGTTCAAATTCCCGCAGCTGCCGGCAGGGCGTTGGTTTGCAGCAAGGCTTCCAGCCGCAGAACCAAGTCTTCCTTCGGCAGGAGGCCGACGGAAGAGTTCACCAGCCTGCCATGCTTAAAGAACAGCAGCATCGGAATGCCTTCGATGTTGAACTGCTGCGCCAGCTTCGGCGATTCGTCCACGTTGACTTTGACAAACTTGATCTTGCCCGCGAATTGATCCGCCAGCTGGTCCATGACCGGCGCGAGCCGGCGACACGGGCCGCACCACGTCGCGTAACAATCCACCACGACCGGCAGTTTGGCCTGGGTGACTTCGGCGGCGAATTGATCCTGGGCGATATGTTTTACATTCGCGGTGGACTGATTCATTTCCGCTGAACTGGCCCCGCCGCCGCCAGTGACAAAAAACGCCGCCGCCGCCACCACCGCGCCGTAGATCGCCCCGCGCCGCCAGTTCGCCGTGAGCGGGCAGCCGCCGGAACTGCATTTGCCAAAGTGACCCAGCAAAGCACCGAGGCTTCCGCCGATGAGAAGATAAGTCAGCAGTGACGACATAAAATGATTTCTTAACCGGCCTGTTTCACGATGGATTCCGCGCGGCCATAGGCCCCGAGGTTGAAGGCTTGCGTGTAACCCAAGCCCTTCAGTTTCCGCTGGGCCACCCCGCTGCGCATCCCGCTCAAACAGTGCAGCAGCAGCACCCGCTTTTTGTCCGGCACCCGCTTGGGCAGGGTGTTTTCAATTTCATCCAGCGGGATGTTGATGGCGGCCGGCAGATGGGCGGACCGGAATTCGCCCGGGCTGCGCACGTCAATGACCATGGCCCCGTTTTTCAAGTGCGCCAGCGCGTCCTTGGCCGAAATCTGCCCGGCGCGCTTGAACAGGAAAAAACCGATCACCACGGCGGCAAAAACAAGGAGGGAAATCCAGTTGGCATTCATGTCGGGTCAGCGTGCAGATTCAACTTAATTGGCCGGTCCGCCCGGATGCTTTTCTTTCCATTTTTGCCGGAGGACTTCGTGCAGTTGCGTGCGGAAGTTCACCGGCATGGCAAAGGGCTGGCCGTCCTTGTAAAGCGTGATCGTCTGCCGGATGTTGTCCACCACCACCTGGCAGGGATTGCAGCCCGCCATGTGCTGCTCAAACTCCGCGCAGACGGCCGGATCCACCGTGCCATCCACGTATTCATTCAACATCGCCAGCAGTTCTTCGCACTTCATGTTCTCTGTTTCTGAAAAGACAGAGCCGCCGCCCTGCCAAAAGTTACATGGTTTATGTCAAAGCCGGTTTCATTCGGGATGATGATGCGACTTCACCAATTGTTGCGCTGGGTCGCCTAAAGCGCGGGTCAGATCCTCGCGCAATTGCAACCGGGCGCGGAGCAGGCGCACTTTCACGTTGCCCTCGCTCAGATCGAGCGCGTTGGCGGTTTCCCGGACGGACAAACCCTCGACATCGCGCAGCAGGAACACCAGGCGATGCTTCGCGTCCAGCCGCGCCAGCGCCTCGTCCAGCAGCCGCCGAACCTCATTCTGCTCCACCAGATGTTCCGGCGACTGCCGCCAGTCGGCAATAAATTCGGGATGCGGCACCGCGTGGAGGCTGTCAGCGGGCTCGGTCGCCTCCTCGAGCGAAACAGTGTTCAGCCCCTTGCGTTTGCGGATGATCTTCAACGCCGCGTGACTGGCGATGCGCAGCAGCCAGGTGGAAAAGCTTGCCTCGCCGCGAAAGCCGTCGAGATGTTCCAGCGCGCTCAAAAACGCCTGCTGGGTGACATCTTCGGCATCCTGTTCCTGATGCAGCATCCGCATGGCTAGCGCAAAGACGCGTTGTTCGTGCCGGCTGGTCAACGCCTCGAACGCCTTCAGTTCGCCCCCCTGCGCCCGGCGCACCAGGTCGGCGTCGGGGGTTTCGGGGAGGATCGGGAATGACATAAGTTCAGGACCATGATTGTATTCGCTGGCGACTGGCAAGCAAGGTTCACGGCAGAAAAACGGTGGCTTGCAATGGCCTGTCTGTTTTGTCACCTGGCCTTCCATTTTGATTTTCTTCGCGTGAATCTTGGTGGCCAAAAGCTGATCAGCCTGCGGGCGTCCTGCGTTGCCGCCCGCAGTCACGTTCCTTCCTGTTCAAAAGGATTTATTCCGTTTATGTTCAAGCCGCATGGCAATCATTGGTCAACGCAATCTGCTCCCCATCGTGCGCGCCTCCCAGCCCGGCCTCTATTTGGACGGCGGCGAGCTGGGCGAAATTCTCCTGCCCGGACGCTACATCCCGGCGGATCTCGCCCCCCAACAAAAGCTGGACGTGTTTGTCTATCGCGATTCCGAGGACCGCCTCGTCGCCACCACCGAAAAACCCCGCGCCATGGTCGGCGAGTTCGGCTATATGCA
>JAJXXI010000032.1 GCA_021781185.1 bacterium | reverse complement strand
GCGCAACGATACGCTGACGCACTTGATTGACTATGCCGGACAGTTTGCCACCAATTATCTGCGGGATGCGGGGATTCGCTGTCTGCTGGACGTGCCGGAACAGACGCCGGCCAGGGAAGTCCCCGCCTCCGTGCGCCACAACGTGTTTCTGGTGGTCAAGGAATCCCTGCAAAATATTGTCAAACACGCCCGGGCCACGGAGGTCTGGCTGCGCGTCAGCAGCACGGCGGAAGGATTGCGGATTGTCATCGAGGACAACGGGTGTGGATTCGCGCCGGCGTCGGGAGATGCCTGCGCGGATGGCCTGACGAACATGCACGAACGATTGTCTGAAATTGGCGGACAGTGCAACATTAACAGCCATGCCGGCGCAGGCACCTCCGTGACCATTGAATTCCCTTGGACCCATTTCCACTGAATGTTTGCCCTCAGATTTTCATCCGATGAGAAATGAGCAGTTTTCATATTAATATGTCGGTCAAACCATCAAGCGTGAGCATTGCCATCGCCATTGTAGAAGACCAGCGTGATATGCGGGAAAGCCTGGTTGAGTGGCTGGGACATGTGCCCGGCCTGCATTGTGTCGGGGCGCATGCCACTGCGGCGGAAGCGTTGCGGTTGATTCCCGGTGAAAAGCCCGATGTCGTGCTGATGGATATTAACCTTCCGGGCATGAACGGTATTCAATGCGTGGCCCGGCTCAAGGAACTCCATCCCAAGATACAAATCCTGATGCTGACCACCTATGATGAGGGCGACTTGATTTTTGATTCGCTGCGCGCCGGGGCCAACGGCTATCTGTTGAAAAACATGCCGCAGGAGGAATTGATCAGCGCCGTCCAGCAGGTTCATGCCGGTGGTGCGCCGATGTCGCTTCAAATCGCGCGCAAGGTGATCAATTACTTTCACGCCACAAAAAAGTCCGCCGACGAGGTGGATCAACTCACGAGCCGGGAGCAGGACATTCTAAGGCTGTTGGCGAAGGGCTACATGTATAAGGAAATTGCCGACCATCTGGCGATCAGCATGAGCACCGTGCGCACCCACGTCAGCGCCGTGTATGAAAAGCTGCATGTTCATTCCCGGACCGAGGCGGCAATGAAACTGGTTGAACAAGGTTGAATTTTTTTGTCCTCAAAGAGGCTGCCCTGAAAAAGTCCGGCGGTTTTGTCTTCGGATTCCTTCTGGAAACAAGCTGCGGCCATATCCTCAAGGCCTCAAAAATCAGGCGGTTAACACGCATAATGCCTCTTATCAGATGAACATCCGATAGACCGTTTCCGAAAAATTCGATTAAGTGGTCATCAGTTCCAAACGATCAGGCCATGCACAACACTTGTCTGCCCATGAAAACCACTTGTTCAACCCTCATGACAAAAAAAATCCAAACAACATTACTGGCGGTCGCGTTCCTTTCGGCCGCATTGGCAACCACCGTTGCCCAAACGACGGCGACTTGGACCGGTGGTGCCAGCGACGGTTTATGGAATACTGCCGGCAACTGGGACGTCGGTGTTCCCGGCGAGGGCACGAATGCCATCGTCGGCCAAACCACGGTTAACTATAATGCCGCCATGGCGGCGACCAGTTTTGCCGGGCTGACACTGGGAGGCGCGTTAAATGTCAACGCGGGTGGATTCACCATAGATGCCGCCTCGGCCGTTCCGCTCACCATTAATACGAACGGAGTCCTGACCATCAATTCGGCAGGAGTGGTCGTCATCACGAATTCCGGTTCGGTAACGATGCTTACTCCAACGACTGGAGCCAGCCCGGTTATTGACGTGGAAGGAGGCGCGCTTGTTTTGAGCAACAATTTCGGCAGCTTCAACCTTGGAGATTCCACCAGCAAGGACGCCAACATTGGCGCAGTTTTCACGAACAACGGCGGCCATGTCGTGATTGACCAGCAACTGGTCGTGAAGGGGCGGGATTCTCGCTTCTATATGTCCGGAGGCACACTGGATTTGCAGGGAGGTCTCAATCTCAACGTGGTCAACAATGATATGCGGCAGTTCTTTACCATCGCCGGCGGGACGGCGAACTTGGGGGATGTAAACATCAACCGCGCCACCACAGCCGGCGGCTTGTCCGTCGAAGGTGGAGCAGTCAACTCCAGCAGCATTCAGATCGGCACCGGCATCGCCTCCGGAAATGCCCGGATGACCGGCGGCATCTGGACCAATTCCGGCGCGTTCTACGTGGCGAACCGTAACAACGCGGCCACCTCAAGTAATCGCCGGGTTTATTTCACCATGAATGATGGCTATCTGGTCACTCTGGGGGCTGACGGTATTATCATCAACAACCAAGGTGAAGCTTCCACATCCAACCTCTCCAATAACGGCGGCACGCTCACTGTCAACGGTGGCACCATCACCACGGAAGGCATTTATCTGAACGGCCCCTCGGTGACTGCAAATTCCTACGCCCGCTTTGCACTTAGCGGCGGCACCCTTTACCTCGGCACCGTGGGGCTGGTAGCCAACGCCGACAGCGCCAACAGCCTGTCTGCGGTGTTCACGCTGAGCGGCGGCACATTGGCGGCAAAAGATGACTGGACCAGTTCCGCCAACCTTCCGTTGAGTGGCGCACTGACATTCCAGGCTGCCGATGCCGGTGGCATCGCGCACAACATTACTCTCAACGGCGTGATCAGCGGCAGCACGGGCAGCTTGATCAAGACCGGTGCGGGCACGTTGACGTTGAATGGCACGAACACCTATACGGCTTCCACTGTGATCAACAACGGCACACTGGCCTTGGGTGTCAATGGGGCGCTGCCCAGTTCCAGCATCAGTGTCGCTTCAGGTGCGACCTTTGATGTGACTGCATCCGGTCTTGTTTTGGGCTCTTCACAAGCCATCGGCGGTTCTGGAATAGTTGCCGGCCCATTTGGAGCGAATGATTCCACAATCAATCCAGGAGGCAGCACTGCCGAAGGCACTCTGACTTTTGCCAACGGATTGGCGTTGACCAACACGATTTTGAACTTCCAACTGACGGATGACACAACCGGAATGGTCAAGTCCAACGATGCACTGAATGTCGTCGGCGACCTCGCGGCCGACCAATTAAACACCATCGTTGTCACACCTGTGGGATCCCTGTCTATCGGCACTTACACGTTGATCAAATACAGCGGCACATTCAACGGTTCCATTACCAACTTTGCGTGTGTGGCGGGCACATTGACCAATGCGCCGGGTGAAATTGATCTGGTTGTAAGTGTCGCTCGTCCGACTGCAAACCTGGTCTGGGTGGGGGATGGCACGGCAAATCTATGGGACACCGGCGGCAGCAGCAACTGGCTCAATGGTTCGAGCCTGGACCGTTTTTATACCGGTGACACCAATAATTTTACGGATTTGTCAACCAATGCCACGGTCGACATCTCCGGGATTGTTGCCCCAGCGGCAGTTCAGGTTGATTCCACCAACGACTACACCTTCACCGGCGACGGGGACATTACCGGCACAGCGGGTTTGACAAAGAGCAACTCGGGCAGGCTAATCATCTTGAATACGAATGATTATACGGGAGTTACCACCATCAGCGGCGGGACATTGAGCGTTTCAAATTTGACGGATGGCGGTGTGTCCGGCCCGCTTGGTGCAGCCTTGGGTGATTCGACAAAGCTTGTTTTCGATGGAGGCACGCTGGAATACCTGGGTGGAGACCTGACCTTCAGTCGTGGCGCTACGTTTGCTGCTGGCGGCGGAACCTTGAACGTGCCGTTCAGCAATCTGACCATTTCGGGCGCGTTGACTGGTGAAGGCGTGTTGAGCAAGAGCGGCGCTGGCCAGTTGGTTTTGCCGACGGCAAATAATTATGCCGGCGGCACGGTGATCAGCTCCGGTTCGGTCCGGGCTGCTCAGGGAAGCGGCGCAACAATTTCCGCCTTGGGCACCGGCGCTTTGACCCTTAACGGCACATCTAATTCGGCGGCGTTTTTATTCGGTGGGGATCAGGAAACTTTGAATAACACGTTGAATGTTACCGGGAATCTCAACTACATAACAAATAACGGCAACAATACCATTTCCGGCGTGACGGGCAGTGGGACGGTAACATTTGAGGGGGCAAGTGCAAATACCATGACGCTTCAAAAGGCGGACATGTCTGGCTTTACCGGAACATTCGTGGTCGATACGGTCGGAGTCTTGCGATTTTATACAGGTTCGACGGCCGATGCCTCGGGGGCAACATTTGATTTGGGCAGTGGTTCTGCTTTGTTAAATAACAAAAATGGAAATTTGACAGCCCGGATTGGTGCTTTGAAAGGCGGGCCTAACACAACGCTTCAAGGCGCATCCTCTGCTGATAATCCGACCACTTACATTATCGGTGGCAAAAATATTGACAGCACGTTTAGCGGTTCAATCAATGAACTAACTTCTGCTCGGATTGTGAATGTCGTCAAGACCGGCACCGGCACTTTGTTGCTTTTGGGCGGAGCAGTTACAAACATTAGCACTCCCGATGGGTTCACTTTTTACACGAATGTCATTTATACCAACCTGCTGACTTACACGGGATCTACAACCATCAGCAATGGCGTCCTCAAAGTTGTGGTTCCAGATGCGTTGACCAACGGGACCACACCGGTCATCTTGGCGGCTTCGACAGCCGTTTTGGATGCCTCGGACATGGGCTACATCAGCAACCAGTATGACACCGATGGCGTTACAGTTACCAATCAGATTCTCATCACAAACGGTGTTTTTGAGGTTGCGTCGGGACAGATGTTAGGCGGGCTTGGAACCATTCGGGCCAGCAAGGTATTGCTGGATGTAGGTTCCATTCTGAATGTCGGCCTGCCAACCGGTGTGCTGGCAGTGACTAATGATTTGGAAATGGCGGGTGCAGTGAACATCAGCCTCAGCCGTGGCAATACCCCCAGCAGCGGCAAATTAATGGCGCAAAGCTTCGCGATTGACTCCACGGCAACGCTGGTGATCACGAATACTGGTGCCGCTCTTGCTGATGGCGATCACTTCACTCTGTTCAACAAGGCGGTGAATTCCAACCTGTTTGCCTCCGTGACATTGCCCGCCACTGACCCCACTGGCACGACGAATTATGTCTGGCAAAATGATCTGGCCGTTGATGGCACCATCACACTGGTCAGCGGTGGAGTGAGTCCAATCAATCAGAATCCGCCGCCGATTTTCACCAGCTTCAATGGCTCAACATTGTCGTTGAGTTGGCCGACGAATTCCGGCTGGATCCTGCAGATGCAGACCAACAGCCTGTCGTCAGGATTGAGCACCAACTGGGTGGATGTTCTCGGCAGTCAAGACATGACCTCCACTAACATCACGGTGAATGCGAATCAGCCCACGGTCTTTTATCGCTTGAGACTACCTTAAGGCTGTTGGCTTGAAATATGACCAAGTGGATACAGTCCACCCCGCCTGTTTGTTCAGGCCGGCCATAGCAGGGCTGATGTCATCAATTTCTGAAACACCAGTTCACCATGAGAAAACTTCGAGAATACATATATAAATTTCCGCAGCACCAAGCAGGCACTCGTTGCCGTCGGGGTGCTTTTACTTTAATTGAATTGTTGGTGGTCATCGCCATCATCGCCATTCTGGCGGCGATGTTGTTGCCGGCGCTTGCGAGTGCCAAGCGCAAGGCAAAGCTGACCCAATGCATAAACAATCTT